>CAZBYU010000248.1:0-2392 GCA_964496235.1 uncultured Oscillospiraceae bacterium
TTTGTAAAGAGCGAACGGACACTAGTTTTGTCGAACGCGTATTTTTTCGCATAATTCATCTCACGGTGGGAACAATAGCGGAGAAAACACCGCGCGGGATAATCCGCGCGGAACACGGGCAAACGATGAGCAAATCACCTAAAGCAATCGGAGAAAGGCTTTCTAGCACAACGCGTTGATGAACACCCGGAATACTATGTGTATCTCAGGGGATATTCATTGTCGATAAGCACATTGAAAACGATTGTCGAAGTCTATTTGTTCGGAGTTTCCGAGAGAGGAGAATTACACATGGTCATGGATCGCATAGCCCTGATACTGACTGTAATCGGCGGCATCAACTGGGGAAGCGTTGGGCTTTTCCGCTTTGACATAGTGGCATGGCTTTTCGGCGGGCAGACCGCGACGGTGAGTCGCGTGGTATACACGCTGGTGGGGCTGAGTGCGCTGTGGTGCATATCGCTTTTGTTCCGCACCGACTCCGTCACCGACGACGGAATATAACCGGGGCATTTAAGGAAACGCCGGTGTTTTCGCAAGCCGAGGTCTGAAAAAGGCAGACCGAGGCAGGAAAGCACCGGTGTTTTTTACATATACGTCAATGCCCATGGGGCTTTTTATCGAAGCTGCCGTGTTCAAGCTTGAGGTCGGAATAGAGCAGGTCCGCAAGGACAACACCGAGGGGCAGAAGCACGAAAAGCATTGCCTTCCCCAAGAAAACCTTGCACAAAAGCGTTGCCGACAACACACCGAGTGCGAAAAGCCCAAGCATCTTCACATGGAAAAGCATACGCTCGGAATACGCTCTACCGCCGTGGTGGCGCATGAGCTTGCTTGCGGCAATTCCGACCTGACGGACATGGTTGGTGCAGAAGGTGGTTGCCATGGGTATACCCTCTGCCTGACGGAAGGTGTTAAACTGCATGGAGCAGATGAAGTTTACGGAAACCTGTGTTATCTGATACGGTGCGTTCTCCGGCAAAAGCGCGAGAATGAGTACGGTTATCATCTCGACGATGATGAAAAGCGTATCCCAGCGGATAAGGTGCAGTCGCTTGATATAAAACGCCGCGCTTTCGGACAGTATCGTCCCCAGAAGATAGGCACTTATGGGAATAACGTAATAAAGCGCACGCCCCCAGTCGGCATTGCCGAGTGCGATGGACAATAGCACTATATTCGCCGTCTGTGCGTTGCAGAACACGCCGCCGCGTATAGTATACGTAAACCCTCCGAAAAAGCCGGCAACCAGCATCAGAACGCCGAAAATCCAGCGTTTTTCGCACTCTAAATACGCTTCCTTTTCCTGTTTCAGTTCAATCGTTTTCTCCATTTATAACAAACTCCAAGCACAAACCACAGCGGCAAGCTGTATGATCGCCAACGCCGCAAAGCCCACGTGGAAATACCAATGGCGCGTTTTGTGGCGAAAGGCGTGCATGCCCAGCACCCCGCCGAACGCGCCGCCCAAGGCAGCTACGGCGAAAAGCCGCTTTTCCGCTATGCGGCGCATGCCGCGGCGGGCGCAACGCTTATCCACACACATCATTATAAATAGCACGACACTCCAAACAGCGCACCACACCGTTGCAAGCGGAGCAGACGCATCAACGGACATAGCCCAGCTCCCCATAATACCAGCCCGACCAGCCGCCGTGCTTGACAAAATAGCCGCGAGAGGTCTCTTCCACGACACGAACTATATCGCCCTCGCGAAGAGGCAGAATATAGTCCGTGCAGTCATTGCAGTCTGTATACTCATTGTCCGTGAAAAGATACTTTGTCAATATATCCATCTCATAGCCCGTGCGGACATGCCGACAGTGTGAAAACTCCTCCCCGCGCTCAAGCACTTTAACGTGGCTGTCACCCCAGCGGATATAATATGAGCTTTCCGAGGGAGCTTGGTCTTCAAGCACGATCCGCTCGGGGAAGGCATCGTACGCGGCAAAGGAAAAGCTGTCGCTGTTTTTATGAGGTATAATAAGCGCGTTGAGCTGTCCGTCATCTTTGAGGACACACGCACCGTCAATGCTTATGACCTTATGCTCACGGTCGACAATGGGGTTTGCACAGACTCTGTCCGTGCCGTAAAGCTGAACCGGATAATGCCCGACGATGACCCATTTGTCAAAGCTTCTGCCGAGTGTCATAAAATGATCGACACGAAAAAGCTCGTCCACCGTTTGCTCGCAAAGCGGCTTACCCTCCGACACACCGGAATGTGCAAATATGAAGTTTTCCGTCTCTATGGCATGGGGAAGCTCGGTCAAAAAACGCCACTCGGCGGGAAAGGCGCGGGCAAGCGCGTTCTTACACGCCGTGAAAGACCCTATCTCAAAAAGGTCAAGCCCGGCGGCGTTGAGCATATCCCAGAGTATGCCGCGCTTTT
>CAZBYU010000249.1:0-2387 GCA_964496235.1 uncultured Oscillospiraceae bacterium
GATCCGTTCGCACGACGCAACGCACCCCGTTCGGCATGGTTCAGTCCACGGGCGCATGCACGAAGTGCCGCGGCACAGGCAAGATAATCCACCAACCCTGTAAAACCTGCAAGGGCATGGGCGCGATACGCCGCCAGCACAAGGTAAAGGTGAATATCCCTGCCGGTATAGACGACGGTCAGGCAATTTCCCAGCGTGGTATGGGTAACGCCGGTGTAAACGGTGGTCCTGCGGGTGATCTGCTTGTCAGCGTTATAGTGCGTCCGCATGCGCGGTTTGAGCGCGACGGAAACTCCGTCCTGCTTGAACAGCCGATCAGCTTTGCACAGGCGACGCTCGGCGCGGAGATAGAGGTGCTGACCCTCGACGGCAAGGTGAAGATAAACATACCCGAGGGTACTCAGCCCGGCGCGACCTTCCGTCTGCGCGGCAAGGGCATACCGTATCTGCGCGGCTCCGGACGCGGCGACCAGTTCGTCACCGTGACGATCGCAGTGCCGAAGAATCTGACCGGCTCGCAAAAGGAGCTTTTGCGTCAGTACGCCGCCAGCACCGGCGAGCTTGACGGCGTAAAAACCCCGTCCTCCGTGTTCGGCAGAAAAAAATGATTTTAGAAAACAAGGGCTGTTGCAAGAGAAGCTGGCAACAGCCCTTGTTGTTTTGGATAGAAAGCTCCTGTATCCGCGCCGCTTGTTCGACCTGCTTATACCGGCGATAAAACCGCCACCTATGTCTCTCCACTTGTTTTAGCCATATTATTTCTCCATAAATATTGATGTCTTATTTAACAATAAGGCATATCTAAACCGTTGCTCTGTTGTGGCGGTTTTCGTTATGCGGCGGGATACATTCCCTGCAAAACGAAGTCAAAAATTCTTTACAAGATATCGGCAATGCAGTATAATGCGGTATATGTGGTATATTAATACTGTACTGTGAAAGCTGAATTACACGGTAGCAGAAACAGTAACAGGAACAGGAACAAAAAAATGCACTTTTATCGCTCTGATTCCTCGCGCAACACCCTCACCGCAGGTGATGTGGTTGCGACCGGGCAAGCAAGCGAATAGTCGAGATGATGAGATATGAAACGAAAAAAGAAAATGATAATTAAGCGTGCGGCGTTATGCGCCGTGGGAGTGCTGATTCTGGTGTTGTTTACAAGCTTCGGCGCGTCTCGCCACAGTGCCGGCGGCACGGCAGGTAACGGCGAAGCGAAGCTTTCCTCCGGCATGGTTGCGACCGATAACGGTGAAGCGGCAGATATCACATCCGACTCTCCGGACTCGACGGAGAACGTGGACGGTGCCGTGGCACAGCCCATGGACAGGCAAAAGGAGCTTGCCGCGGCGAAACGCGCGAACAAGGACTCTGTTGCATGGATCGTGATGCCCGGTGCGGATGTAGATGCCGCAGTCATGCAGGGTCCTGACAACGCGAAATATTTGCAGCTTGATGAGCTGGGCAACTATGCCGAGTGGGGCTGTTATTATGCCGACTGTCGAGATAGCTTTGCCTCGCGTGATGCGCTGGTGAAAAACACCGTGGTGTACGGTCATTCGCAGAGTGACTGTGACCCCGATGGGGAGAAGTTCACCACACTGCACAGATATACCGACGCGCAGTATGTCTGCGAAAATCCGTATATCTTCTTCTCTGTTGAGGGGGAGGACATGGTGTTTGAGATAGCGGCTGTGTTTTTCACCGATGTGGCGTTTGATTATATTAATCCCGACCCTGACGCACTCGGCGGTACAGTGTTTTATGACACGGTCTCCTCGGCAAACTATCTCGCAGGGGAAAATTCCGCTATTGACGCGACGGATAAGCTCCTAACCCTCTCCACCTGTTGCCGACAGCACGACCCCGAAAGGACAGGCAACCATCGCCTTGTCGTGATGGCGCGGCTCATGGACGAGAGCGAATACGGTGACACATATTCAGTCACCCAAGCCCCAAACCCCACCGTCCCATGGTAAGAGTATGTTGAGAAAAGGATATAGTGTATAAAGCACTTGATGTGAAACAGAAAATCCTGCGGATTGCAAAAGCAGTCCGTGGGATTTTCGCTATTGGGCAAGAACACACGGAAATGCTCTACACATCCACGCATAATAAAGCATAAGACATTTGTATGTACTAGTCCCTCACTCTCCATTCCCTTCACATATTCTTCACCTCTCGTTCACCGATTTTCACCTCCTGTTTACACTCCGAAAATGCATCTCAGGCAGAATGCACAAAACTCCGCTCGGTTTTTTATCTATCCATACGAAAAATAGGTCAAGTTGCAAAAAGCCATTGACTGTGATTACGAAATGGAGTAGTATAATTTTCGGAATGGTTATTCCGAAATACTGATATAATTAAGGAGTCTTGAAAATGGC
>CAZBYU010000250.1:0-2370 GCA_964496235.1 uncultured Oscillospiraceae bacterium
AGGTTCGCATCCCCATCAGCGAGGTCAAGGACTATATCGCCGAGCGCATTAAGTTTTGAGCATAGCTCTAAATAACAGAAACAGAGGCGCAACAAGATATGATAGATGGATTTGTTAAGGTCGCGGCGGTCTCTCCGGTCATTCGTGTGGCGGATGCCGAGTATAATGCCGAGCGCGTCATCGACTGCATGAAAAAGGCGGACGCAGAGGGAGTGAAGCTTCTCGTTTTCCCGGAGCTTACGCTGACAGGTTGCTCCTGCTATGACCTCATCGCTCACCGCGTCCTCATCGAGGGTGCGGCAAGAGCGTTGGAACACGTCGTCAAGGCAAGCGCGGGCGTGGACATGCTGATGTTTGTGGGTCTGCCCTATGCCTACGGAAGCAGACTTTTGAGCTGTGCGGCGGCAATATACGACGGTGAGCTTCTCGCCCTCGTGCCGCGGCAGAATGTTGCCGGCAGCCGCTTTGCGGACTACACCGGCGAGGGCGAAGCCGTCCGCGTCGGCGCGCTTGAAACGGATCTTGCACCGAATACGCTCTTTGTCCACTCCAAGCTCCCCGGTCTCTCTGTCGCGGTGGAACTGGGCGCGGATATCGGCGCAGTTTGCCCGCCGAGTGAGTATTACGCCGCCGAGGGCGCGACGATCATCGCGCAGATGGCGGATTTCCCCGCCACGGTCTCGTCTACGGACGATGCCCTTCTCGCCGCCCGCTACACCTCGAAGCACCTTGCCTGCGGTGTTGTGCTTGCCGCTCCCGGCAAGGGCGAGAGTACGACGGACAATGTGTATTCCGGGCTGTGCCTTGTTGCCGAAAACGGCATTATTCTCGCTGAGGATGAGAAAAACGACAGCTTTGCCCTCAGCGAGGTCGACATTGACCATATGCTCAACCTCCGTCGCACCCGCGGCGGCTTCGACGAGCCGGACGAGGATATGTGCGTGGCATACTGGGGTGCAAGCCTTGCCGATACCAAGCTGACCCGCGAATACTCCATGCACCCGCATCTCCCCGCAAAGCCCGAGGATGTCCCCGAGTATTGCGAGCGCGTTTTGGATATTCAAGTGTCCGGTCTGGTAAAGCGCATGCAACAGGCAAAGCTTGACCACTGTGTTGTCGGCATCTCCGGCGGTGTGGACTCCACGCTTGCCGTCATGGTCTGCGCTCGCGCCGTTGAGCGCATGGGCTTGCCCTCGACGAATGTCGTCGCCTGTACCATGCCGTGCTTCGGCACATCGTCACGCACGAAATCCAACGCCGTCATCGTTGCAGAGCAAGTCGGCGCGGAGGTGCGCGTTATTGACATCGGCAAGGCCGTATACCAGCACTTTGACGACATCGGTCATGCTCATGACGACTATTCCGTTGCGTTTGAGAACGCGCAGGCGCGTGAGCGCACTCAGGTGTTGCTCGATATTGCCAACAAAGTCAACGGTCTTGATGTCGGCACTGAGGATCTGAGCGAGTTTGTCGACGGTTGGTGTACCTTCAACGGTGACCACACCAGCAACTACGATGTTAACCTCGGTCTGACAAAGACACAGGTTCGCGCAAATGTACGTTATATCGCGCAGACCACGGATAACAAGATCCTCGCCGATTCTCTCTGGGATGTGCTGGATTGCCCTGTCACTCCGGAGCTTTTGCCCATACATGATGACCAGATCGAGCAAAAGAGCGAGGATGCCGTCGGCTCTTACTCGTTGCAGGACTTCTTTACTCACAAGATACTTGTCTGCGGCTTCACACCGTCCAAGACCTTCCGTTTGGCAAAGCGTGCCTACGGCGAGCAGTTTACGGACGTGGAGCTTGTCCGCTGGCTCACGAGCTACTGCCGCCGCTATTTCAGCCAGCAGTTCAAACGCTCCTGCCTCATGGACGGTCCTGCCGTCGAGGCGTTCACGGTCTCCCCGCGTACCGGCTTCCTCATTCCCTCCGATGCCGAGGCAAGCCTCTTCCTCGCCGACGTGGAACGCCTCGCCGAAAAGGTCATCGGGTAACGCATCAGTACATCGGTGGACGATATAGGCCCTGAATAAAAGAATCCTGTGTAAATAGGTGGGGCGAGTAAATCGAAAAAAATAATACCTATAAGGGAGAAAGTGTGTTATACCACACTTTCTCCCTTATCAGTCGTGCATGTAAGCATAAGCAGGATGAAGTATCCGACTCTTGCTGAAGGAAAAGTTGGCTATGCCATAGCAGATTAGCTTTAATACGCTTATTTTGTTGTTGCAAGCTTTGGTAAATCTGCATGTATGCACTACATAAAATGCGTTTAGCGTAGATGTGTTGCCTATGTTCAATTGCTTTATCGAATACTAAAAAGGTTGGTGTGTGCCACGCGTTACGCGTGGCACACACCAGAGT
>CAZBYU010000251.1:0-2369 GCA_964496235.1 uncultured Oscillospiraceae bacterium
TGCAGGTCTTACCCTCAACATTACCGATGATGTTCATGACCTCGGACTGGTTGGCACGCTCACGGCGTTTGTCGACAATGGCCATGTTCACGCCGAGCTTCATGGAGAAAGCACGGGCGCGGGCGGTGGAGCCGACATCGGGAGAGACAACCATGACGTTGTCGTTGCCCTTTCCGAAACGCTGTACAAAATGGCGGACAAAGAGGTGGCTGCCCATGAGGTTGTCAACGGGGATATCGAAAAAGCCCTGAATCTGAGCGGCGTGGAGATCCATGGTGAGGACTCTGTCCGCGCCGGCGGCGGTGATGAGGTTTGCGACGAGCTTTGCGGAGATGGGGTCACGGCTCTTTGCCTTGCGATCCTGTCGGGCGTAGCCGAAATACGGGATAACGGCGGTGATACGACCGGCGGACGCACGGCGCATGGCATCAATCATAATGAGAAGCTCCATAAGATTGTCATTGACATGATTGCAAGTAGACTGAACTATGAAAACGTCCTTGCCGCGAACAGGCTCATACACGGAAATGGAGCATTCACCATCCGCAAACTGTGCAACCGACGCATTGCCGAGACTCTTATAAAGCTGTGTGCAAATGTCCTCCGCGAGAGCGGGGTTGGAGTTGCCGGTGAATACCTTAATTTCCTTACCGTGTGAAATCATCTCTCTTTGTCCTCCGTAAAAATCATTCTTTTTGACGGATATTCCGCCTTGCGTGCTTTCTCCGACACGCCTTATGGCAGTTAATCCTTATTCTGCGAATTTATTATAACACAAGGATTTATTAAAGGGAAGAGGCACAGATGAATAATTGTTCACAAAAATAAAGTATAATTATCTCAAAAAAATTCATTTACAAGTGCGGGTTTTTTGTATATAATGAATCTTTGCTGAGAATAAAACGAAGGTTGTGAATTAAAACATGCTGGAATTTGACGAATATAAGGTAAAGCTTAACTCTGCCAAGCCCACATTGGAGGTATTGCGCGACGCGCTGAAGCTTGAGCCGGCACAAAAGGAAATAGAAGAGCTTGAAGCCGCCAGTGAGCGCGACGGCTTTTGGAACGACGTGGAGAATTCGCAAAAGGTTCAAAAGCGTTTGAAAGTTCTCAAGGGCAAGGTGGAAAACTACGCCAAGCTGTGTCAGGCATGGGACGACATGTACACCATGTGCGAAATGGCAATCGAGGAAAACGACGATTCCATGCTCGACGAGCTGAAAACCGAGTTTGCCAAGTTCAGCGAGAACGTGGAGGCAACACGCCTCGGCACTCTCCTGACGGGCGAATACGACGCGAACAACGCCATTATCACCTTCCACGCAGGTGCAGGCGGCACAGAGGCACAGGACTGGGCAAGCATGCTCTACCGCATGTACAACATGTGGGCTGACCGACACGGCTACAAGGTGAAGGTGATGGACTATCTTGACGGCGATGAAGCGGGACTGAAAAGCGCGACGATAATGATAGAGGGCGAGAACGCCTATGGCTTTCTGAAGAGCGAGCATGGTATCCACCGCCTTGTGCGTGTGTCCCCGTTCGATGCCGCAGGGCGTAGACACACCTCGTTTGCCGCAATTGAGGTCATGCCGGAGATCGCCGACAACAACGAGATCGAGCTACGCGATGAGGACATAAAGATGGACGTTTACCGCTCCTCCGGTGCGGGTGGACAGAAAGTCAACAAGACCTCGTCCGCCGTGCGTTTGACGCATCTGCCTACGGGCATCGTCGTGTCGAGCCAGGTCGAGCGAAGCCACTTCCAAAACCTCGAAAACTGCAAAAACATGCTCCGTGCGCGCCTCGCCGAGATCAAAGAGCGCGAACACCTTGAAAAGATAAGCGACATAAAGGGCGTTCAGATGAAGATAGAGTGGGGCAGTCAGATCCGCTCCTATGTCTTCATGCCGTACCAACTGGTAAAAGACCACCGCACGGAATATGAAAACGGCAACATCGACAACGTCATGAACGGCGACCTCGATGGCTTCATAAACGCGTATCTGTCCATGCGTGCCGCGGATTGAGCGAAAACGCCGCTATATTGACCGATATGATTACGGGCAGGGTGCAAAGCATAATTGCACCCTGCCCGTTACTTATCGGTCTATCGGCACTTGCCTCGGGTCACCGCCCGCTGGGACCGGGGTCGTAATCGCCGAAGATAAGATCGTCGATATCGTGTTCCATTTTTCTGTACCTCCTTGCATGTTTCGCCGCGAAACGCATGCTTTACCCCGCGACTTTATCGAATCAACATATTCAATATATGCACCATACACCGTCATTATGAACACGCGGTAAAGAATTTTCGCCCGGAGCGTGGCAAATGCATAATTTTGCTTGATTCGCGCGTGATATTGGGT
>CAZBYU010000252.1:0-2367 GCA_964496235.1 uncultured Oscillospiraceae bacterium
TGAACTTTTTTGACTGCGCTTAATCCGCCGAGCATTTTGAATACTTCAAAATGCTACTTCGTCCGAAAAGCCTTGATATTCAAGGCTTTTCTGCGGCGGTTTATCCAATTTGAGGTGGGTCTTGCCCCCCTCAAACTCCCCCGCTACTCTGTTGTTTTTCCTTGATGCATAGTTTTTGACAGACCCGCGCGTCTCCGAGGGTTGACAATCACCTCGGAGACGCATATATTGTCTAATTCTGATTTTTCTCTCTGCCGGGCAGGGAGAATTTTTTATTTCAAAAAATCTCAATTTACCTATTGACAAACTCTCGCGCGTGTGTTATTGTACTAATCACTTAATACAGTGACACAAGGAGGTGTGTAGATGGAATGGCAATTTGACAACAGCATGCCGATATATACCCAGCTCGTTGAAAAGATAGAGCTTGCGATAGTATCGGGCGAATACGCGCTGGGTCAGAGGTTGCCGGGTGTGCGTGAAATGGCCGCCGAGGCGGGCGTGAATCCGAACACCATGCAACGCGCCTTTGCCAAGCTCGAGCTATCCGGGCTTGTCTACACTCAGCGCAATAACGGCAGATTTGTGACGGAGGACACCGCAGTGATTGAACGCGCAAAAGAAACTCTCGCTCGTGAGCAGATCCACAGCTTTATGGATTCCATGCTCCGCATAGGCTACACAAAAGATGACATTATCCGTCTGCTTGAAAGCAGTGAAAGGGAGGACAGCAATGGCAATTCT
Organism: uncultured Oscillospiraceae bacterium; assembly: GCA_964496235.1. Taxonomy (GTDB): domain Bacteria; phylum Bacillota; class Clostridia; order Oscillospirales; family Oscillospiraceae; genus Limivicinus. Next base: position 745 of record CAZBYU010000252.1, read on the forward strand.
TGAATGCAAAGGGCTTACCAAGCGTTACGGCAAGGTGACCGCTCTTGACAATGTATCGCTCAGCATACAGCCGGGTCGCGTCGTGGGACTTCTCGGTCCGAACGGCAGTGGCAAAACCACGCTCATAAAGCTGGCAAACGGGCTTTTAAGCCCGACGGAGGGCGAAATACTCATCTGTGGCAAAGCCCCCTGCCCGGAGACGAAGGCAGTGGTCAGCTATCTGCCGGACAAAACGCACCTGCCCGAGTGGATGAGTGCTGAGAAGCTCATGGACATGTATGCAGATTTCTACATGGACTTCGACCGCGCTCGTTGCGAGGAAATGCTCGCCAAGCTCGGTCTTGACCCCAAACAGCGTATGCAGCAGATGAGCAAGGGGACAAAGGAGAAAATTCAGCTCATCATGGTGATGAGCCGCAAAGCAAAGCTTTATCTACTCGATGAACCAATTGGCGGCGTTGACCCCGCCACACGCGACTTCATTCTCGACACCATCATCAAAAACTATGACCCCGATGCCGCCGTCGTTATCTCCACACACCTGATAAGCGACGTGGAAAACGTACTCGATGAGGTCATCTTCGTCAATCGCGGGCAAATCGCGCTTCAAAGGGACGTGGACACGTTGCGCGAGGAAAACGGTAAGAGCGTCGACGCTCTTTTCAGGGAGGTATTCAAATGCTAGGAAAACTCATTAAACAGGAATTTCGCGCAACAAGCCGCATCATGCTCCCGCTGGCGGCGGCGGTGCTGTTGCTCGCGGGGCTGGCAGGGTACTCTGCCATCATGCTCAACGGCGAAGTCAATTACAAGATACTCGATGTGCTGTTTCTCATCATTCTCGTCGGCTTTTTCTTCAGTCTTTTCGGTATATGCGCCGTGTGCTTCATCATGATGATTCAGCGGTTTTACAAGAATCTGCTGGGTCAGGAGGGCTATCTGATGTTCACTCTGCCCGTCAGCGTCGACGCACTTATCTGGGCAAAGCTCATCGTGTCGTGCATATGGTTTATCGTGACCGGCGTTGCCGTCATGCTCGCCATGATACTCATGGGTGTGGTCAGCGCGGCATTTGCCTTTGACGCGGAGACGATATCCCGCCTGTGGGGCGGCATTACCGACCTTGTCAAGGTCATCGGCGGCGGACACATCGCCGGATACGCACTCGAGCTTGTTGTGATGTTCTTTGTCGCCTCGTGTACGACCTGTCTGCAATTCTATCTTGCAATGGCAATCGGTCAGTGCTTTGCAAACCGCAAGGTATTCTGGAGTGTTGTTGCGTTTTTCGGAGTGAGCATACTCATCTCCATGCTCACCACGCTCAGCGGCAGTTTACTCATCTCGTTTGACTTGAACACAGTTTTGGATTCTTTTTTCTCCGGCATGCCCGACATACAGGCGGCAAAAGCAAGCGTCCACCTCGTTCTTTTCGCTATATCCGCTCTCTCCGCTCTTCACGGCGCGATCTATTACATACCTACCGCCCTGCTTTTGAAGAAAAAGCTCAATCTCGCGTAATTTCAGCGTAAATCTCATCTTATCGGGCGTGTTTAACACGCCCGATAAATCTTGATATTCAAGGCTTTTCGGCGGCGGTTTATCCAATTTGAGGCGGGTCTTGCC
>CAZBYU010000253.1:0-2343 GCA_964496235.1 uncultured Oscillospiraceae bacterium
TGCAATTGGAGACAAGTTGTCACCAATTGTAGCCGAGTTCAGCGGTGGTGTCAGCGGCGCTTCGTCGGAACACGCTCCGTATCGCTCACTTCCGCATGAATGCGAAAGCTTGCTCGCTGCACTGTTCCTCCTCTCCAAATCGAACCCGCTTTGCTGGGCTTCGATTTGGCTTTGAAATTACGACAGAGGTCTCTAACCTCCATGCCGCATTCGTACTGACCATGGCAAAAGTAAAAAGAGACAGGAATCAGGACACGGCTCCGAAAGCCCGGAGTTACAAGGGTTTTCAGTTCTGCAAAGGGCTCCTATTCCCGGAAAACAGCCGGAAACGGACGAATTTGCCAACGGGCGAAGTGCGCCTATCTGAACAAATACTATGATCGATAAGGAGTTTTATATATGGCAAAGAAAATCATCAAGCTGGGGACATACCGCACTCTGGTCACACAGTTGGACAAGCTGGCAAAGCATAATCGTCAGGGCAGCTTCCAAACCAAGGCGCGGTACTACGAAGCCTGTAAGCGCTTCTGCGCGTTTCTGGCGGACGAGTTCCACCTCCAGAAGCTGTCCAACATCAGCGGCAAGCACCTCGTCAGCTATGTGCTGTACTTACAGGAGAATGGCCTCGCCGCCAGCACCATCAAGACCGATTTGGCGGCCATCCGTTTCTTCCACGATAAGATGAGCAATCCCAAGTACGAACTGCCCACCAATGATGAACTGGGCGTGGCATTGGAGAGGCGGTGCTTCGGCGGCGTGGACCGCACCTGGAGCAATGTGGAGTTCAACAAGATGCTGGGCAGGGCGCTGGGTGATGACCGATGGGATTACATTCTGGCCCTCTATCTGGGCCGCTTTGCCGGACTGCGCATTCATGAGTGCTTCCGCATTGACACCGCCACAGCGGAGCAGGCTCTTCGAGAAAACGCCATCACCATCAAGGGCAAGGGCGGTAAGGTGCGCACCGTTCCAATCGAGGATGAGCGCATTACAACGCACTTGAAAAAGCAGCTGGAAAGAACCACGCGCGGTCATAAGCTGCTGGTGCCGGACGGTATGCCCACCGACCGGGCCATCCATCAGCTTCAGCTTTTCATCTACTCCAATCGCGGCGATTTTCAGGAGGATGCCAACCGTCCCCTGACCTTTCATGGGCTTCGGCATACCTACGCCGCCGAGAAGTACCGGAAGCTGATCGACAGCGGCATGGGTAGTCTGGATGCCCACTTTGCGGTGTCCCGTCTGCTAGGTCATGAGCGGGCCGATGTGACCGACATCTATCTGGCCTCTCTGCCCAAGGAGAAGCGCCATGGGAAATAACGGTATGAATCCTAAGGCCCCGGGTCAAACTAATCCCGGAGGCGAATGTATGAATTACCAAGAAATCACCCTCGGACAGGTCACCTATGAGATCAGACGGGTCTACACGGGCGAGCGTTCCGCGGCAGAGCTGGTGTCGGAGCGTTTGGTCAAGCAATTATCGGAAAATCCTTCCTTTGACGAGCAGCACACCAGGGGCGTATAATCACCTCAGTGGGTTGATTTGTCGTGAGGAGGCGAATATGAGAAACGACAAATTAACGCTGGGCTTTGCCTACCTGCGGCTCTCCAACGAGGAAGCGCAAGGTGGGGAATCGTCCAGTATTACGAACCAGCGCATGATCGTACAGAACTACTGCAAGCAAAACGGCATCACTCTGGTGCGGGAATTTGTGGATGACGGCTACTCCGGCGGCAACTTCGACCGCCCGGCCTTTCAGGAGATGATGAAGCAGCTCCAGCAGGGCAAGGCCAACACGGTCATCACCAAGGACCTGTCCCGCTTGGGCCGTGATATGCGGGAGGCCAGCTATTACGCCGAGCAGTTCTTCCCGGAGCACGGCATTCACTATATTGCTATCTCGGACAACTTCGACACCGAGCGGGAGAACATCATGGCCCCCTTCCTCTTTGCCATGAACGAGGTCTACCTGCGGGACGGCTCCCGCAAGGTCAAGGATGTGCTGCGCAGCAAGCGGGAGAACGGGCAATACTGTGCCTGCCCGCCCTACGGTTACCGCAAGGATACCGAGGACAAGCATCGGCTGGCACCTGATGAACTGACGGCTCCTGTGGTGCTGCGGATCTTCGAGCAGGCGGCCAAGGGAGATTCCTCCCGGAAGATCGCTCTGGATCTCAACGAGGATGGCGTCATCCCGCCCTTGAAGTATCGGGTACTGTACCGGGACGAATTCAGCGAGGAAGGAGCGGCCCGGGCATCGGATCTGTGGAACTATACGACGGTCAAGCGCATTTTGAAAAACCCGGTCTATCTGGGGCATACCCTTCTGGGCAAGAGTAAGA
>CAZBYU010000254.1:0-2330 GCA_964496235.1 uncultured Oscillospiraceae bacterium
CAAGTATTTTCTTTTTTCTCTCGCTGACGGACATATTCTCTCCCGCATTCGGCGTTCTCAACGCACGTTTTAGCACTCTTCGTCTCGGACTGTTAGCACTCTCTTTGTTCAAGTGCTAATATACCACCGAGACCCGTCGTTGTCAATAGCTTCTCCCGGAGATATTTCTAAAATTCACACTTTGTACAAAACGGTGCAGGCGTGCCGATTTGCGCGAAAGGGCGAGATAATTTGCATACAATTCTGTTTACAAATCGACAATTGGGGAGTAAAATACACACAGTTCTACAACGGAGGCACATAATGCTAAAGGAAAACTTCTGCAAGGTCTACGATAAGTTTAAGTTGCATTTTTACCGCAAGGTGTTTGAGCTTGTCCGCGAAAGAGACGGGTCGCTGTCCGCGATGGAGGCTTTTTCTCTCGAGGTTATAAAAATGCTCGGCACGCCCACTGTCGGACAATTTGCGGACTTTCTTAATATTTCGCAGTCGAATGCCACATATAAGGTCAATAATCTTATCAAAAAGGGCTACCTCGAGCGTCAAAATTCCCAGCTTGACAGGCGGGAATACCATCTTGTACTCTCGGAAAAGTTTTATAACTATATCGGCTTGCTCTCGTCCTACGAGTCCACCGTGACGGAGCGGATAATAAACCGCTTCACCCCGCAGGAGGTTGAGCTTTTCGACAAAATGCTTAGGATCATATCGGATGAGCTTATGCCGGAGTGCGACAGATAATATCCCGGCAGACCGCATATTAGTATTTGAAAAGGAAAAAAGGAGCGAACTCTATGAACGAATCCACCCCCGGGGCGTTGCGCCTGAATTACAAGCGCACATTTCTCATCGGCTTTGCCTTTTTCGGAATCTCCCTTTTGTGGCAGGTATATGACTCCTGGTGTCCCACGTTTTTGACGGATATTTTTGCCCGCCGCATGTTCGGCATCTCCTCGGCGGAGCTTAAAGCGGGAGACCCGGTGAAGATACTTGAGGTTCAGTGGCTGGTCGGTATCATCATGGCGTGCGATAACCTCGCCGCGCTGATTCTCCTGCCCATCTTCGGCAACCTCTCCGACAAGACCGTCACCCCCATCGGCAAGCGCATGCCCTATATCCTCACGGGTACGTTTGTCGCTGCTGTGGCATTTCCGTTCATTCCGCTTTTCTTCCATTACAATAATATCATCGGCATGGTGTGCATCATGGCGGTGGTGCTTATCTTCATGATGATGTACCGCAACCCCGCCGTTGCCCTCATGCCGGATATCACGCCCAAACCTCTGCGTGCCAAGGCAAACGGCATAATCAACATCATGGGCTACTTCGGCGGCGCGTTTGCCACGGTGCTGGGCATATTCCTCAAGCTCTCCGACTACATAAACGTTCCCGACGAGGCACGTCGCATCTGGGTGATAGAGATCCCATTCATCGTTGCCTCTATTCTGATGGTCATCTCCGCGCTGGTGCTGTACGCCACGGTCAAGGAAAATCAGCTTGCGGAGGAAATGCGCGAGGAGATGGAGGCGGGTGAACGCCTCGCCGCCGTGGCAACACCTATTGATGACGATAAGCCCATGTCGCGCGAAAACCGCAACATGCTCCTTGCCATTCTCGGCGCGGAGTTTCTGTGGTTCATGGCGGACAACGCCATGGGTACGTACATAGGAAACTACGTTATCTATTACCTCAACTCAGCCTCCAGTGCCACCATGGCACTCACTATCGTCGGCGGTGTGGCATCGGTCATCGGCTTTGCGATTGCCGGCGGTATTGCGGACAGGATAGGTCGCAAATGGACGATTGCAACCGGTCTCGGTCTTGCTTTCACCGCGTTGCTCCTCATGTGCTTTGTCGTGCCGACGGGTACTGTCACCGGTTCGCATGGGGAGTACGCCTTCCCGCCGCTTATGTACGCCGTGGGTGTTATACGCGGGTTCGGCATGTCTCTGGTGCATAACTGCTCGTTCCCGATGGTGGTGGAGCTGTGTTCGTCGAAGAAGATCGGCAAGTTCACCGGCTACTATTACACCGCCAGCATGTCCGCACAGACGCTCACTCCTGTGTTTCTCGGTCTTGTGTTCGACATGACCGGCGTTTGGCGTGCGTTGCCCATGTACGCGTCGGGTATGCTGCTCTGCTCGTTCGTTGTGTTCACTCTGCTTGTTAAGAATATAAAGGCGGGCAAGGTTGCAAATACCGTCGGTCTCGAAGCTCTCGGCGAAAGCGACTGATAAAACAATATTGTCGTTCCATACACCTGCACACGGAAAACGCCGTGTGCAGGTGTTTTTTTATTGTTTTTATTATAATTTGTCGCTTTTATCTAC
>CAZBYU010000255.1:0-2304 GCA_964496235.1 uncultured Oscillospiraceae bacterium
GCCGAATTGCACATCCTTCGCATTGATCTTGACAACGTTTCCGTTGTAGGTGGCTTCAAGCGGCACCTCGACGGCTTCGCCATACACTGCGTTGATATTCGTTTTCGTAAATTTCAGATCGGTCGGGGCTACCACATGAAGCGTCTTCCCGCCGAGGATCGTACCATCTGCCGCAACGAGCCGTATAACGACATCGCCAATCTCGCTTGCGGTAAATACATCGTTGTTCAATGTTCCGATGCTTTCATCAGAAACCTTAAGCATCGATCCCTCAGGAAGGTCGATCGGACCTCCCGTTGCAGTAACTCCCGTCGCCTTTACCAACAGCTCTGTACCGACAGTCAAATAGTCATAGTCTGCCGAAATGAGTGCGTGATCAAACTCATTCGAGGGCTTGGCAGTCGAAACGATCATAAGAGAAGTACTTACCGAGCGTTCGTAACCATCGGACGGACGGTTGACAACCTCGACCATATCGGAGCCCTCTGCTTTGGACGCATATGTCGAAGATCCTCCACCATCGAGATTGACAGCGATGACGCAACCGGCATCAAGCATTATCTGTGCTATCTCAATAGCACTGCCTCCTGCCGAGAAGGGTTCTTGACGACCGTCAAGTACCATCAAAACGACCTGCCCGTCGTAGGTTAGTCCCACACAAGTGCGCGAAACGCGCTCATTGTAATAGTTGGAGCTTTCACTGACACAGATCTTGCCATTCACAACCAGTGTGCTCGCCGCGCCGACAGCCTCAACCAGGTCGTCCTTGTACAGATTCCATTCAGCCGTACCGCCGATGATGGGTGTACCATCCTTCAGTACACCGAAAAAGTTCTCGTTGCCAATGCCATTGTAATGAACGCCCTCCATGATGAGTGCACCCGAGGGCTTACCGTTGGACATATTGTAGAAGTCAGCATTCACACCGGCCACAACATTATAGTTTTCGATATAATTCTTGCTATCTTTCGGATCGGAGTGTCGCTTCTGTGCTGCCGCCATCTGGTCGGTCACGCGCGCCATATTCCAACCCTTTGAAGGATCGTTTTCATTGTAGTTTGCGTAAACGCTTACATCGTCGCGTGTGACATCAGCTGTCGTCAGATAGTATGCAAGCTGTTTGTCATCATTGGTCATAGCCTTTTTGATCTGCTGCGTAACACCGGGAGCGAGCAGAGACGATTCGCTCGAAAAAACGCTGTAATAATCGTTTTTGAGCAAATTCTTTGCTGTATCATACAAATAGTCAGCAAAGACATAGCAGCACGCCTTTCTCAAATCAGGATCGACGCCACCTGCTACATATGTACCTTCCAATGTGCGAATGCCCTCGTTCGCGCAGTATATGTTGTAGACCGCATTGCGGATATCGGTCTTGGTGGACTTACCGTCGAGACGGTTGTCAAGGAAGAACTTCGCACGGTAAGCATCGCTCAGATTGCTTGTATAGTAATTCTTCATTGCGGCACTGATCTTTGAACCACCATCGATCTTTTTCAGCATGTACAAACAGTCAAGATCTCCGTAAAGGTCGAGAATGCCGAACGAGTGTCCCTCCGGCGAATCGTACAGGAAATATTTGTCGTTATTTGTGCTGATCTCATTGACCATCTCCTCGACTGTTCCGCTGACACCGCCCTCTGTGGTCATCCAAATCAGATCGCAAATGTCTCCCGCCCAGCTTCCGAGATCCGCTGTATTTTGATTTCCGGTATGGAAAGCCATATCCATCGCACCAAACATATGCGTAAAATCAGCCTCGTCACCGTTCGGCAATACAAATGTGTCAAGTGTTCTTAACGACCCAACATTTGTTTTGTTTGCCGCATCTTGCTCGGCGACATAGCCGGAAAAAAGAGTGTTTTCCGGACCGCAAAAAGTCGTCCATGTGCCCGACGTGTATTTCTCGACACCGCAACGAATGTAATTAATAACCAGTGCGGTGGGATCTTCGCCCGCGTGCTCACGAGCGAACGAATCGGCATATTGTTCGAGATCGATCAATGATGCCAAAAAGTCGGTGTAGGCTGTTTCGCTCTCGCTATCGCTATCCGTCATTGCAAAAACTGATAGCGGAACTGTGCTTATGACCATTGCAAGTGTCAACAGAAAAACGACGCACCTGAAAATAATTGACCTTTTCATATAGACCTCCTTTTATTATCACATAATATCGCTTTTTCTTTAATACCGTCACACGCAGTCCTCTTGAAGGGGACTGCGTGCTCGGGCTTAGGCACAATATGCGCCTTGTTTTTTACAGGTATTTGACAACACCATACTCGTCGATGCTTATCTTAGTAC
>CAZBYU010000256.1:0-2297 GCA_964496235.1 uncultured Oscillospiraceae bacterium
GAAGGCTATTCCAAGGCCGTCAAAACCGTCATGCGTGAGGCGTCGCGCGGCAATCTCCGCGGCGTTCACGGTCCGGCGGCAAATCTTCTGCGGGCGGATGCGGAGTGCGCTCTTGCCATCGAAACCGCCCTCGGCGCGGCGGCGCAGAACATCGTCGTCGACACGCAAAACGACGGACGCAGTGCCATTGAGCTTTTGAAGCGTGCCGATGCCGGTCGTGCAACCTTCCTTCCGCTTGACTCAATTCGCGGAAACGTCCTTTCAAACGCCCCTGAATCCGATCCCGGCTTTGTCGGCATCGCGTCGGAGCTTGTGAGGTATGATGAAAAATATAAAAGCATATTCGTAAATCTTTTGGGTCGAACTGTTGTCGCGGAGACGCTCGCCGATGCAGTTCGCATGGCGAAAAGAAGCGGCAACGCCTTTCGCATTGTCACGCTTGACGGTCAGCTCATAAATGCCGGTGGCTCGATGACCGGCGGCAGTGCCGCAAAGGGTAGTGGCATACTCTCCCGCGCAAATGAGCTTGAAAAGCTCAAAAAACAGCGCGAAAAGCTTGTGACGCGTGAAAAAGAATGCGCCGACGAGCTGGAGCGGGCGAAGTCGAGCCTTGCCAAGGTACGCTATGACTTGGACATGGCGTTGGAGGATCAGGCAGAGCTTAAAAGCCGCCGTTCGTCCTTTGAGGCGGAAATGCGTGCCACAACAAGCTCGGCAGAACAGCTCAACGCACTGCTCTCCGGTCTTTCCGGTGACAGTGAACAGCGTCGTGCGCTCGTCGAAACGCATGAGCGTCGCATTGCCGATTTTCGCGCCCGCCAGGCGGAAAAGGAGCTACAGCTCAAGAGCATGAATGATAAGATTGCCCTCATTCGCGCCGAGATCGCGGACATATCCGCTCGCAAGCTTGAGCTTGAAGGCAAGCGCACACAAAACGACAAAACTGCCCAACAGCGTAACGCCGATATATTGGAGCTTGAACGCCAAAACGCGCGTATCGAGCAAAAGCGGCTTGCCGCCGAGCTTGAAGAGAAGCAGATACTCGACAAACTCTGGGATAATTACGAGCTTAGCCACAGTGCCGCAAACGCACTCAGGCAGGAAGTGCCGAATCTGCAAAAGGCCAACCGCGCCATAAACGAGCTGCGCCGAGACATTTCCGCTCTCGGCAGTCCGAACCTCGGCGCGATAGAGGAGTATGAGCGCGTCAACACCCGCTATGAGTTTCTTGCCGAACAGCGTGACGATGTCAACAAGGCGAAAAGCGAGCTTGTCGGCATAATAAATGACATAACGGGCGAGATGAAGTCTGTGTTCACAGCACACTTCAAGGAGATAGACGAGTGCTTCCGCCAGACATTTCTGGAGCTGTTCGGCGGCGGCAAGGCCGCAGTTATACTGGAGGACGAGAATGATGTTCTTAACTGCGGCATAGACATTAAGGTTCAGCCGCCCGGTAAGGCACTTTCAAATATCAGCCTCCTCTCCGGCGGTGAGATGGCGTTCGTGGCGATCGCGCTGTACTTTGCCATCTTGAAGGTTCGTCCCACGCCGTTTTGCGTCATGGACGAGATCGAGGCGGCATTGGACGAGGCGAATGTTGACCGCTACGCGCAGTATATGCGCCGCATGTCCGACAAAACGCAGTTTCTCGTCATCACCCACCGCCGCGGCACAATGGAGGAGGCGGACATGCTCTACGGTGTCACCATGCAGGAAAAGGGCGTGTCCAGTGTTATAGAGCTTGACCTCGAAGCCGCACAAAAAACCATTGAGGAATAAATAAATAGGAGACGACCGATGGGCTTATTCGACAAGATATTTTCCGGGCTTACCAAAACGCGCAACAATATGGCGGAGCTTGAAGAACTGTTTCAGGACTACCAGCCTGACAGCGACACCTTTTATGATGACCTTGAAGATCTGCTCGTTATGAGCGATGTGGGTGCGGTCACGGCGGACAAGATAATTCAGGCTCTGAAAAAGATGACGTGGGAGCGTCGTTTCCGCAAGGGCTACGAAGCGCGTGAGGGGCTTGTGGAGCTTCTTTCCGAAATGCTCTCCGTCAATGACCCCGCCTTAAAGCTTTATACCAAGCCCGCCGTCATTTTGATGGTCGGCGTAAACGGCGTTGGCAAGACCACCACCATCGGCAAGCTTGCAAAACGCTTCACTGCCGATGGCAAGAAGGTTCTCCTCTGCGCGGGGGACACCTTCCGTGCCGCCGCCGCCGAGCAACTTGGCATCTGGGCGGAGCGTTCGGGTGCGGACATTGTCCGCCACGAGGAGGGGAGTGA
>CAZBYU010000257.1:0-2275 GCA_964496235.1 uncultured Oscillospiraceae bacterium
GGCTGATGATGCTTGGGCCCCGGATGGCGTGAAAATAACCGGTAGAGCAAAGGGCGTAAAAGTCGGTTGTAGTTCTAGTCAGTATAATTCGACTTTGAGAATTACAAACAATAAATCCTCAGCTGCAGTCCTGTCCTTTAATTACACGATTGCATTGAGCAACGGTACGATATCAGTAGACGATATCGAGGTCACTGCAGACGGTAGTTTCAGCAAAGAGTTGGCAGCAGGTGCATCTGTTACGGTCTTCATAGAATCAGGTAGCACGGACAACTACACAGAGATCATCATTAACGACTTGACACTGGTCGTTGATGTGCAGGCTACTACCACTTTTAAGCCTGCAACAAACGGCAGTTATACGGTGGATGGAACAATAGTCACATCCGAGTACAGCAACACCCAAAGCTCAACGATAGCCTATGCTTTGGTGGCAACCCCTGACTCAGGATATATTTTCAAGGGCTGGTACAACGAGACCAATCAAAAGTTTGTCAGCTTGTCGGCAAAGGCATCCTTGCTGATTGAAAGTGATTGCACGATTACAGCCGTCTTTGTCATGAATACTACGGCACTGTTCAAGACTTGCGGACAGATATTCGATGATCTCAATGAGGCGATAGAGCTGGCAAAAAAACATGTACCCACAACGATCGTACTGGCGAACAGCGGTACAGTCACCGGAGAGTATACGATTCCAAAGGATGTAACATTATTGATTCCTTTTGACAATAATGACACCTGCTATACGACCACTCCTGAATCCGTCAATACATACACTAAACCCTCGAAATTCAGGGAGTTGACTATGGCAGCCGGATCGTCCTTGACTATTGACGGTGCACTCAGTGTCAGTGCAAAGCATCTTGCCGAAACGGGCGGTCAAACTTTTGGTGGCGGTGCACCTGTGGGACAATGCGGCTTCATAAGAATGGAAGATACCTCACAGATCACGGTGCGTGATGGGGGCACTCTATACGCATGGGGTTATATTTACGGCGATGGTACTGTTACCGCGAAATCCGGTGCTGTTGTTTATGAGAATGTACAGATATTGGATTTTCGCGGTGGAAGTGCCGCAATGGGGTTGTACAGCAAGGCGGAAGGCAAGACCTTCTTCTTCAACCAATATTCAGTTCAGAATATTGAAGTGGCTTTGGAATTGGAGTACGGAGCAACCGAAAATGTTTACACATCGCTTTATGTCAGTAATGTTAACCAGTCCACAGGTTTTACCTTCATCGGTAATTCGGGTCTGTTTTCGATAGCGGAAGGCAGCAAAATTGTCAAGAAGTATCTTCCGGATCAAGATAGATTGAGTATCTCGGTTAGCGGCAATACGCAGATCAATGGATTGTCTCTAAATCTGATGGGGATGAATTTGGATTCGAAGAGCTATGTACTGCCTCTTACTAATAATCTTAGCATATCGATTCTTTCCGGCAAGACGACAATTACACAAAATGTTGCGGTTCTGTCGGATATAAGAATTACGGTTGCGAAAGATGCCGAACTTGAGCTCTCTGAAAACTGTAATTTGTATGTTTATGACAGAGATGAATGGGTAGGAAAATCATTCGCATCGGGGGCGGACTTCAACGCTGTCAGGTATTCGCCCACACGCACGCACACTCGCACGAGCAATGAAATGATCGATGCGCAGATTACGGTCAACGGAACACTTACAGTCAAAGGTTATATTTATACCACTAAAGGTGGTGCCGATATTCGATCTGATGGAAGCGGAAAGATCATGATGACGGCGGGTGCAGGCACTGCGAATGCGGCGTATCAGGTCGTTGGTGCCAGCACTAGTCTGACATCCATTGATATCACCTCTGCGAAGCTTCATAATGCAGACGGTTCGTATACCGAAACTGCCGGTGCGACCGCCAACACTACCTTCTACTACGTCCAAGGCGTATGGACTACCAAAGTACCTGCTAAGCTTTCGTTTAGTGTTGACGGAAAGGTGACTGAGTGGCTTTGGGTTGCAAAGGACGGCTCATACACCATTACCTCTACAGTTCCTACAAAGGCAAACTACATTTTCAACGGTTGGAATACTCAGGCAGACGGCAACGGTACGAGCTATGTCGCGGGATCATCCATCTCGATCAACGCTGATACGACTTTGTATGCACAGTGGAAAAATAACCAAGTTACCGTTACCTTTAAGCCTAACGGTGGCACAGGGGATGATTACACGCAGGAGGTTAATCACGGTACCGCAACCGCACTGACTGCAAACACATTTATCCGTACCGGTTACAAC
>CAZBYU010000258.1:0-2251 GCA_964496235.1 uncultured Oscillospiraceae bacterium
ATGCATTTTGCACGGAGCTGATTCATTCTCTTGGTCTTCTTTTATATAAAGCGATGAGTTGTCCTTCAACCCACGAGGAAAACGACATAATCAAGCTATATCTGTTTTGTCAAGCTCCGCCATAGTGTCGCGCAGGGCGATATTGACCGCCGCACCGCAGTAAATAACCAGACAGCAGGAATATAGCCAAAGCATTAGCAGGATAACCGAGGCGAGTGAGCCATACACAAGTGGGTATTTTGCCGAGCGGGCAATGAACGAGGAAAAAATGAGCGTGAACACAACTAAAACCACGGTTGTCATAAGCGTACCGGGAAAGGTGGAATACGTATCCGTACTGCGCTTGGCGACTTCATACACGCCCCAGATAAGCACAAAGAATATACCGCCCATCACAAGAAAGCGCATATAATTCCACGAGCCGCTTATATCAATAAACGGCAAAAGCTCATTGACGAAGCGTATAAACTCGCGCCCTGTGAGCATGACGAGAGCTGCAAAATATATTGCCGCGAGGAAAACGAGTGAAAAGACTATGCTGAACACAAAATACATCACGGCCTTAAATTTCACGCCGCCCTGCATACGTCCGATAGTTGTCTGTATCGAGCGCGACGCGGCGGAGGCAAATGTTATGACTATTAGAAGACCCGCTACCATCATTGCCGGGCTGTTGTTTGCCGCGACATAATTGAGAAAGCTTGTGAAAAGCTCCATGGTTTCATCGGAAACGAAATTACGCAGAAACTGCAAAATACGCAATGCGCGTTCATAGCTGTTGCCGAGCATTGTATAAAGGCATATTATAAGCGGGAAAAAGGTCATTGTGAAATAGTATGATAATGCCGCAGATGCACCGGCAAGCTGATTTTCGGAATATACGCGTATGAAGTTTTTTACGAAGCGTGTAATCTTATCAAACATACCGAACAATGCCCCCTCTGCTTAATTAGTATACCATTAATAGAGCGCGTTGCAATACGCAACGCGCTCTATTACAAACGGCAGTCATCAAACCGCCGTTTGTTTATTTTTATTTCAACTTATTTCGCGTTGAAGATTTTGAAAATACTGTCGAACGGGTCTTCTCCGGCGGCTTCGGTGGAAGCGGCAGGGCGTTCCTCACTCATGGGTGCAGGAACTGCAGGGGGAGCGGCGGGAACAGGCGCGGTGGTGGCAGCCTTTTCGGCAGCACCCGTAAACAGCCCCTGCGGTCTCTCTTTAATGGAGACAGGGCGAACGGGAATTCCGGCAGATGCAGTAGACACGCTCTCGGACACCGTAGTACTACCGGGAACATCTTCAAAGCCGGTGGCAATGACCGTGACACGAATCTCATCCTGCAAAGAGGAATCGAAAGTTGCACCGAAGATGATGTTGGCATCGGGGTGTGCCGCCTCCTGTACGAGGTTTGCCGCAGTCTCGACATCTTCAAGATCCATATCCTCAGAGCCGGTGATGTTTATCAGAACACCGCGAGCTCCGTTGATAGAGGTCTCCATAAGCGGACTTGCAACAGCGAGCTTGGCGGCATCTTCTGCCTTGCCCTTGCCTGCCGCATGACCGACACCCATGTGGGCAAAGCCGGCATCACGCATAATGCAAGAAACGTCGGCAAAGTCGAGGTTTATAAAGCCGGTGTTCTTTATAAGGTCGGAAATGCTGGTGACTGCCTGATGAAGAACATCATCTGCAATTTCAAACGCGTTTGCAAGAGTGACCTTTTGGTCGGTGGCGTACTTCAAGCGGTCATTGGGGATAATGAGGAGCGAGTCGACACGACCGAGAAGCTCTTTAATACCCATATTGGCCTGATCCATACGACGCTTGCCTTCAAACTTAAAGGGCTTGGTGACAACGCCGACGGTGAGTATACCCGCCTCACGAGCGATCTCGGCAACAACGGGAGCCGCACCGGTGCCTGTTCCGCCGCCCATACCGGCGGTGATGAACACCATGTCTGCGTCCTCAATTGCCTTGGCTATATTATTACGACTCTCCTCGGCGGAGCGTTTGCCAACCTCGGGGTCGGATCCGGCACCCTGCCCGCGAGTCATCTTCTCACCGATCTGAATCTTTTGATTGGCGTTGGAGACTGCAAGAGCCTGTTTATCCGTATTGATGGCGATGAATTCAACGCCCTGTGTACCGGCCTTGACCATTCTGTTTACAACATTATTGCCTGCGCCGCCTACACCGACTACCTTTATAGTCACAACATTTTCAGGCCCTGTTTCGGCTTTGAAATCCA
>CAZBYU010000259.1:0-2236 GCA_964496235.1 uncultured Oscillospiraceae bacterium
ATGATCTGTTGCATTATCCTCGGCATGGGCGTTCCCACCACGGCGAACTACTGCATCATGGCGTCCACCTGCGCCCCTATCCTCATCACGATAGGCGTTCCCAAGATGTGCGCCCACTTCTTCGTGTTCTACTTCGGCATCGTCGCCGATATCACGCCCCCTGTCGCTCTCGCGGCTTATGCCGGCTCCGCAATTGCCAAGTCCAACCCCATGAAGACCGGTATAAACGCCACAAAGCTTGCCATTGCGGCTTTCATCGTGCCGTATATCTTCTGCATTAACCCCGCGATGTTGCTCATCGACGTTACCACTTTGGGTATGATTCAAATTGTCGTCACCTCCCTTGTGGGTCTGTTCGGTGTTGCGGCCGCTCTCGAAGGCTATATCATCGGTGATCTGAACGTCATTAACCGCATTCTCATCGCAGTCGGCGGCATACTCATGATGATCCCCGGCACGGCTACCGATATTATCGGCATAGTCCTCTTCGGCTTCGTCATTGCCTTCCAGTTCTTCATGAAGAAGAAAAACACTCCCGCCGCCGCATAATACAGCGACAATATAGCGATTAAGACCGCGTGAGGATTCACGCGGTCTTTTACTTATCTGACCAATACTGTTATGCCGTGATGTTTTTCTTTATCTGGCTGATCGCGTTCTTTTCAAGGCGCGATACCTGCGCCTGAGATATCCCCACGGTCTTTGCGACCTCCATCTGCGTCCGACCGTCGTAGAATCTCAGCGCGAGAATGCGCTTTTCGCGGCGGCTCAGGCGGCGCATTGCCTCCTCCAGAGCTATCTGTTCAAGCCACTGCTCGTCGGTGTTTTTCGTGTCACCTATCTGATCCATCACCGTCGCGCTCTCGCCGGCATCTGAGAACACCGGCTCGTACAGCGATACCGGGTCGCATATTGCCTCCATTGCGAAAACCACGTCCTGCCGCGGTATGCCCAGCTCCTTTGCTATCGCTTCCACGTCCGGCTCGCGTCCGTTGTCGTTTGTAAGCCGCTCTTTTGCCTGCAGCACCTTATATGCCGTGTCGCGCATTGAGCGAGACACGCGTATCGCGCTGTGATCTCGCAGAAATCTCCTAAGCTCCCCTGCGATCATCGGCACTCCGTACGTCGAAAACTGCACATTCTGCGTCAAGTCAAAGCAGTCTATCGCCTTTATCAGCCCTATGCACCCGACTTGGAAAAGGTCGTCCATGCTCTCTCCGCGATTGGCGAATTTCTGCACCACACTCAGCACCAGTCGGAGATTGCCGGAGATAAGCTGCTCTCGTGCCGTCTTGTCGCCTGCTTGTGCAAGCTTCAACAGCCGTCTCGTCTCCTCGCCTTTCAAAACCGGTAGCTTTGCCGTGTTTACTCCGCATATCTCGACTTTACCCTGCATTCATATCTCCGTTTCCACACCGCACCGTGATAGGGCGACGCTTGCGTTGTCTTTGGCGGACGAGTGTTTGACTCCTGTCCGCCTTCTATTATTTCCCGTGAGATAATTTTTCATGCAGTCTGCCGCTTGCACTCCTTCCCCACTCGGTATATAATGGCGGCATTGAAATTTCGGAAAGGACGTGACGAAGGTGAAGGTATCCACAAAAAAGCTCATAGTTTCCGCACTTTTGGTCGCGCTCGACGTGCTTTTTGTGCGTGTACTCGCTCTCAACACGCCCATTATGAAGCTCGGCTTGGGCTTTGCCGCCGTTGCCGTGGGCGCGATGGCGTTCGGTCCTGCGTGGGCGGGGCTTATCGCCGCGCTCGGTGACCTGCTGGGCAGTGTCCTTTTCCCGACAGGGGCATATTTCCCGCCGTTTACGCTCTCCGCCGCGCTCACCGGGCTGATATTCGGTCTTGTGCTTTATAAACGCCCCGCGTCGTTGAAGTCCGCGCTTTTGGCAGGGGGCTTGAATGTAATCATCGTGTCCTATCTCATCAATTCCGGGCTTATCGCTTGGCTATCCGGCGTGTCGTATGCCTCCGTGCTTGCCATTCGCGCCGTTCAGCCGCTTTTGATGTTGCCGACGCAGTGCGGCGTTATATACCTTCTTATGAAGTCAAAGTCGGTTCAGTCCGTAATAAAAAATATTTCGCCGGATATCAAATAAAAAGCCTTGACACACGGCGGAATATAGTGTATATTATTCTTCGCGCTCCGAAGACAGCAGGTGACTTAGGTCATAAATCCTGCCGAGGACATCAACAATATCTTGATTGTTTTTGTGTCCTTGCGTTT
>CAZBYU010000260.1:0-2224 GCA_964496235.1 uncultured Oscillospiraceae bacterium
ATTACAAGCCGAAGTTGCGGTATAAGTAGGGGAAATAGTCGGGTTGAGATAGGAAACCCTATAGTGGATATAGTAAACGCCTGACCGCGCTTGACTTCGGTGTTACTCCGCTTTGTCGACATATTACATTATACAAATTTAGGGCTGTTGCAAAATTAATTTTGCAACAGCCCTAAGTGCTTTGTTTTATACTATGTTGTAATTGTAGGCTAAACTATTACTTCTGCTTCCAGCCGGTGCGACCGTCTTCAAACTTCATGGTGTGGAAATTCGTGGGGTAGACGGTGTTGATGGTGCCGGGAGAGGGGAATGCGGCATCGCCGGTGGCACAGCCCTTGACGGTGTGAATCACGCTATCCCAAATCGGCTCATCGGAGGATTCTGCAACGGTGGAATTGTGTTCGCCGCCGAGACCCTTTTCGCAGAGGTCGGTGCATTCGTGGAGATACTGTGCGCCGCGGGTGAGGGAGGTAGTGACCTTGTATCCGCCGCCTTCCTTGAGCTTTCTTGCAATGGTCAGCAGAGTGCCGAGGGCAAGAATGAAGCCGGGGAAGTAGTCCAGAGGAACGCCGTTGAGGTTGACGGGGTGTTCGAGACTGCCGTTACGGACGGACAGACCGGTGATGTCTTCGGCGAGAGGTGCCCAGCCCGGACGATCCTTCCAAACGGTGTCGGAGAAGCACATGAGGTTTGCGTAAATGACATTGGGGTTGAGCTTGCGGATCTCAGCCTCGGACAGACCGAACTTATCGAGAGTGCCGTTCTGGTAGGAGTAGGTGATGACATCGGCTTCTTTGATAAGCTCCTTGCAACGGGCGAGCTGCTCGGGAATGTTGAAGTCGAGCTGAATGGAGTTCTTACCTGCCCAGCCGTCAAACTCGAGCATGGCCTGCTCCTGACCGACGAATTTGCCACGGCGGACGAGCAGAACGTCTGCACCGTACTCGGCGAGGATACGAGAGCATGCGGGACCTGCGATGATATGAGTCAGGTCGAGAACCTTAATGCCGGAGAGAGGGCCGAGAGGACCGGGCTTGCCCCATGCGGGAGTGGCGGAGTCGAACTCCTTCTCCTCGCGGATAAGCGGCATGGCAAGGACTGCCTTGCCGACCTCGCTCGCCTCCCACTCCTCACGGGAGCGGATCATACAGCCGGACGCGCCGCACTCGAACGCACGCTCTTCAAGGTCAAGAGCATCGTAACGGCTGACAACATCGACCATTTCCTTCTTGTCCTTGGACATGGAGAGCATGGTGTACTTCGTGCCGTGCTTGGAGTAAGGCAGGGCGGCGGCGAGCTTGTTGAGCTGATCCTGGTAGTAAACGTGGAAGGATACGTCGCGTCCGTCCTTGGCGCGATACTTGAAGAACGAGCCGTTGAACGCGTTGTTGACGCGCACGGCACTCATCATACGAGACCACGCGAACTTAGTGCCGGTGTGGCTGGACATGTAAAGGCGGTTTGCCTGCATACCTGCCATGGCAACATCGCATATGGTCTTCGCGCCGGTGACGTTGTCACCGCGAAGCTCACCTATCTCGGTGGCAACGGACGAGCATGCGGCGAGAACTGCCGCGATAGCCGGAGTCTGAAGAACCTTTTCATCCTCGAAGATAAGCCCCATTGCGGGTTTGCGCTTTTTGAGAATGGTGATGTTCACGGGAGGCGGGAACGGGTTATTCTTGTAGCAGGCGGATTTGAGCTGCTCCTCACGACGTTCGTCTGCGACAAAGACCGTGGGAATGGTCTTGATGCCGTAACGCTTGGTCAGATCGTCGAAAATGACCTGCGCCTGTTGAGCCTTCTTTTCCAGAACAGGGTGTGACATATCGGTGTTTCCTTTCAAAAATGTATATTTTCTTTCGCGCTCGCCCGCGAATGACACCAAGGCGAAACGCCGGAAATACAAAGGATGTACCCGGATACACGCCGATTGTGGCTATACCAGAGTCTCGTTATAATATAAACTATTTGTGCGAATTTGTCCATATCTTTCGCAAATATTTAAGACAAAATTTTTGAAGCATATTGGAACAAAAAGCAAAATGATGCTTAAACAAACAAATGTCGACCCGATAAACAGTAGAGCAAGTGGAAGCGAGAGAGAGCGAGGTGGTAGTGAGTGACGCGAAACCGTGCATATTATGCACACACGCCTGAATACCACATTGAATATATGCACGATTTCGACGGGCAATATTCAATGTTGGTGATTATTATACAA
>CAZBYU010000261.1:0-2223 GCA_964496235.1 uncultured Oscillospiraceae bacterium
AACTCGTATTTCTTGCCGTTTATAGTAATAGTACCCATGTCGCCCCTCCTTATGCTTCGATGTAAATCGCGTCGAACGCGCAGTTGTCTTTACAGGTGCCGCACTTGATGCAGACGTTCGGGTCGATGCTGTACGGGCTTCTGATAATGCCGTGGATCGCGTTGACCGGACAGCCTCTCGCGCACTTACTGCACCCGCGGCAGAACTCCGGATTGATAACGTAA
The DNA here is from genome assembly GCA_964496235.1 of uncultured Oscillospiraceae bacterium. Classification (GTDB taxonomy): domain Bacteria; phylum Bacillota; class Clostridia; order Oscillospirales; family Oscillospiraceae; genus Limivicinus. The sequence continues at coordinate 225 of CAZBYU010000261.1, forward strand.
CGGCGCAGAGCCGTACAGGTCTTCGAGCGGCACTTTTTGTCCACGATATGCTCTATATACTCGTCGCGGAACAGCTTTAAGGTACTCAGTACAGGCAGAGGCGCGGATTTGCCCAGTCCGCACAGTGCCATCGAACGCACCATGTTAGCCAGCTCCTCCAACGTATCCAAATCTTCAAGCTCACCGTGTCCGTTTGTGATGCGTTCGAGAATCTCCAGCATACGCTTTGTACCCTCGCGGCAGGGAACGCACTTGCCGCATGACTCGCGTTGGGTGAACGACATGAAAAAGCGTGCGACCTCGACCATACAGGTGTGCTCGTCCATGACGACCAAGCCGCCAGAGCCGACAATGGCGTTGAACTTTTTGACCGAGTCGAAGTCAAGCGGCTCGTCCAAATGCTCCTCTGTCAGACAGCCGCCCGACGGACCGCCTATCTGAACCGCCTTGAACTTCGCACCGTCCTTCATTCCTCCGCCGACTTTGAATACGATATCGCGTATTGTCGAGCCGAGCGGAACCTCGACCAAGCCGGTGTTTACCACGTTGCCGGTCAGGGCGAATGCCTTCGTGCCGGGGCTACCCTCTGTGCCGAGCTGTCGATACCATGCCACGCCGTTTCGCAGAATCAGCGGAATAGTCGCCAGGGTTTCGACGTTGTTCAGAACCGTCGGCTTTTCCCACAGCCCCTTTTCGGCGGTGCGCGGTGGCTTTACGCGCGGCATGCCGCGGTTGCCCTCGATTGACGAGGTCAAAGCCGAGCCTTCACCGCATACGAATGCACCCGCGCCCTTGTTTATGTGAAGCTTGAAGCTGAAATCCGTGCCGAGTATGTTGTCACCGAGCAGTCCGTATTCCTCTGCCTGCTCAATGGCGCATTTCATGCGTGCAACTGCCAGCGGGTACTCTGCGCGTACATAGATAAAGCCCTCGCGGCTCCCCACGGCACGTGCGCCTATGAGCATGCCCTCGATCACGGCGTGGGGGTTGCCCTCCATGATGGAGCGATCCATGAATGCGCCGGGGTCACCCTCGTCGCCGTTGCAGACGATGTATTTCACGTCGGCTTTCTGCTTGCGTCCCGCATCCCACTTCTTGCCCGTGGGATAGCCCGCACCGCCGCGTCCTCTGAGACCGGAGTCTATGACCTCTTTGCATATCTCCTCGTCTGTCATGTCAAACAGTGACTTTTCAAGCCCCTCATAGCCGCCGCTTGCAATATACTCCTCGATGTCTTCAGCCGCGATAGTGCCGCAGTTTTTCAATACAACGCGGTTTTGCAGCTTGTAGAATGGTATCTCCTCACGTTTGGGATAGACCTCGCCGTTCTGGTGGTAGGCGAGACGTTCTATCACCTCTCCATGCAAAACGGTCTTTTCCATTATTTCGTGGCAGTCCTCCGGCTTTACATGGACATACATTATGCCCATCGGCTCAATGTGAACCAGCGGTCCCATCTCGCAGAAGCCGTGGCAACCTGTTTTCGTCACGGCGATTATCGGCTCGCCGTCGGTTTCGCCGGCTTTTGGGTGTTCGTGATTCCCACCGCAGGGGGAGAAGTCGAGCACAACACCCGGAGTATCCTTTACCAGTGTTTTGAATATTTCGTATATCTCTGCCGAGCCGCCTGCGAGACAGCCCGTACCGCAACAGATGTGTATCTGAACCTCATAGCCTCTCAGACGTGCCTGTGCTTCACCGCGCAACTGTTGCAACTGCTCTCTTGAATTAATCATCAGCCGTTACCTCTCAATTCTTCGATAAGCTCCTGCACCTTTTCCGGGGTCATTGACGGATGCACCTGTTCGTTTACCATCAGCGTCGGCGCAAGTCCACATGCCCCCAGACACGATACTACTTCGACCGTGAACATCATGTCATCTGTGGTGTGCTTCTTCTTGCTCAGCCCCAGCTCCTTCCAGAGTGTCTCCAGAATGGGCGTTGAGTGGCGCACATGGCATGCCGTGCCGTCGCACACCTTGATTACGTATTTGCCTCG
>CAZBYU010000262.1:0-2219 GCA_964496235.1 uncultured Oscillospiraceae bacterium
GCCAGTTCACGCTTTTTGCCGACTGCAAATCCCGCCGCCCCGGCTTTTCCAAGGCGGCTCGACCCGAAACCGCCGTGCCGCTTTACGAAAAGGTCATTGCACTGTGCCGTGAGCGCGGCTTTAACGTGCAAACCGGTCTGTTCGCCGCGGAGATGCTTGTCGAGTCCGTCAACGACGGACCTATCACCATAATCTTAGATACGAAGGAGCTTTGAGCATGCTTATTAAAACCTTACCCGTCGGGCAGCTTGAAACCAATTGCTACATCGTCACGAACGAACAGACCCTTGACTGCGTTGTCATCGACCCGGGTGACGAGAGCAACACCATACTCGACTATTTGGAGGATAACCGCCTCAAATGTGTTGCCGTCATGCTCACGCACGGTCACTTTGACCATGTCGGCGCGGCGGATGCCGTTGCGGAGGAGACGGGTGCGGCGGTTTACATGAACGCCGCAGACGACGCGAAGAACATAAGCTCCGCGCATTTCAACTACACGCTTCCCGAAACCGGTCACTATTACGCAGGTGGTGACGTTATTGAGCTTGCGGGGCTGAGCTTTGAGATAATCGCAACTCCCGGTCACACCCCCGGCGGGGTCACGATAAAGTGCGAAAACGCGCTTTTCGTCGGTGATACGCTCTTTAAGGGCAGTTGTGGGCGGACGGATCTCGATGGCGGTGACCCACAGACGGAGCTTGCCTCGATAAAGACCCTTTGCTCACTCGAGGGTGACTATGAGGTCTACCCCGGGCATATGGACGCGACGACCCTTGAACGTGAGCGTCTTTTCAATTACTATTGCCGTATTGCAACAGGCAAAGCCTGAACATATAACATAAATATATAATCATATAAAAATGAGGTGTACAAGCATGAAAGAACCCACATTGGTCATTCTCGCAGCCGGAATGGGCAGTCGCTTCGGCGGTCTCAAGCAGATAACCCCAGTGGATGATTACGGTCATGCCATAATCGACTTCTCCCTCTATGACGCTTATCGTGCGGGCTTTCGCAAGGTTGCGTTCATCATCAAGCACGAGATAGAAGAGGATTTCAAAAGTTTCATCGGTCGCCGCATGGAAAAACACTTTGAAGTCAGCTATGTTTACCAGCAGCTTGATAACCTTCCCCGGGGCTACTCCGTTCCCGAGGGGCGTGAAAAGCCGTGGGGTACGGGTCATGCGGTCATGTGCGCCGCCGAGGCGGTGAAAGGTCCCTTTGCCGTTATAAACGCCGATGACTACTACGGACGCACGGCGTATACCGCACTATATGACTTCCTTAGCTCCGATAAGCCCGACAATGAGCATGCAATGGTGGCATATCTCATGCGTAACACCGTCACCGAGAGCGGGTATGTCGCGCGTGGCATATGCCGGGTCGAAAACGGCTGCCTCACCGATGTTGTCGAGCGCACGAAGATAGAAAAGCGCGGCAACGACGCGGCGTATACCGAGGACGGAGAGACTTTCGTTCCCATCTCCGGGGAGACTCCGGTGTCGATGAACTGCTGGGCGTTTTCCGCGTCAATGATGGACGAACTGAAAGCTCGCTTCCCCGCATGGCTTGATGAGAATCTGCCCAAAAATCCGATGAAGTGCGAATACTTCCTCCCCTTCGTCGCAAACGAACTCATAAAGTCCGGTGACGGCACTGTCCGCGTCTTCAACTGCCGCGAGTCGTGGTATGGCGTGACATACAAGGAAGACCTGTCGAGCGTCAAAGCCGCCCTTGTGAAAATGCGCGACGAGGGCATCTACCCCGCAAAGCTTTTGGATTGAGAATAAAAACCTTACTATATAAAACATCACAAAAGGAGAAAGGGATAATGAAAATACTTGTTACCGGCGGTGCCGGATACATAGGAAGCCACACCTGTGTGGAGCTTTTGAACAAGGGCATGGAGGTCGTGTGTATAGACAACCTCGTCAACTCCAAGGCCAAGGCAATTGAGCGCGTCGAGCAGATAACCGGAAAGCACGTGGAATTCTATGCAGAGGACGTCCGCAACCGCAATGTTCTCGATGAGATATTTGAAAAGCACGACATCAACTGCGTCATTCACTTCGCCGGGCTTAAAGCCGTGGGCGAGAGCGTGCAAATGCCTCTGGAGTATTACGACAACAACCTCTTTTCCACGGTCACCCTCTGCGAGGCGATGCGCGACCACGGCGTGAAGAACATCGTCTTCTCCTCCTCCGCCACGGTCTACT
>CAZBYU010000263.1:0-2219 GCA_964496235.1 uncultured Oscillospiraceae bacterium
CTTGTCGCCCTCGCGTTCATGGGCTTCAGCGGCATGAAGATCTTTTGATAGGGAGGAAGCAAAGCTATGAAATCTGTTCTTCTCGCTATACTCGTGCTGGGCGTTCTGGGTGCCTTGTTCGGCGCGCTGCTCGCCTACGCTTCGAAGATATTCCACGTAGACGTTGACCCCAAGCAGGAGGCCGTGCGTGCATGTCTCGCCGGTGCAAACTGCGGCGGGTGCGGCTTCCCCGGCTGTGACGGTTACGCCGCCGCAGTAGCGGCGGGCGAAGCCCCCACCAACAAGTGCGTCGCCGGCGGTTCGGAAGCCGCCGCCAAGATTGCGGAGATCATGGGTGTATCCGGCGCAGAAATGGAAAAGATGGTTGCGTTCGTCCCCTGCTCCGGCACGGTCGGTCACGCGGACATGCGCTTTAACTACACAGGTCCCGTCGATTGCCGCGCGGCTATGCTGTTTGGCGGCAAGAGCAACAAAACCTGTACTTTCGCCTGCATTGGTCTCGGCAACTGCACCCGCGCTTGCCAGTTCGACGCTATCCACATCGTCGACGGTGTTGCAAAGGTCAACCGCAACCGCTGTGTCGGCTGTGGCGCATGTGCAGACGCTTGCCCGAAGAGCATCATAAAGCTCATTCCGGAAAGCCAGAAGGTCATGCCCGCCTGCTCCAACCACGACAAGGGTGCAAAGGTGACCAAGATGTGCGACTTCGGTTGCATAGGTTGCATGAAGTGCCAGCGCGAATGCCCGTCAGATGCCATCACCGTGGTCGACTTCCTTGCAAAGGTCGACGCGGCAAAGTGCGTCGGTTGCGGTCACTGCGCGGATGTTTGCCCGAGAGGCATCATCAACTGGTTCGGCAAGACCCCGAGCGTCAAAGCGTAACACCTTCTCATACTACATAAGCATTTCCCCCCGCCGTCAAAAGACGGCGGGGTTTTTCAATATCCATTTCAAGCGTCGACGGTACATGCATGCATGACTTTCCGCGTGTTTGTGCTTTTGGACAGATTTAGAGGGTTTTATCCTGTTTTTTTGTCGGCGGCGGGCATTGCATTAATGAGCCGGGGTATGGTAGAATACAGGGCATGATATATTGGAGGACTGAAATGGAAGAAAAACGCTTGAAGATACTGATTGCCAACGATGACGGCATCGAGTCCGAGGGCTTGCACCGCCTCGCCGCCGCCGCATCAAAGCTGGGTGACGTGTGGGTATGCGCCCCCGCCGGGCAGTGCAGTGCAATGTCGCAGAGGCTTACTATATTTAATGAGCTTATAGTGCGCGAGCATAAGGATTTTGAAAATGTCCGCGCAGCATACAGCGTAACGGGTACACCGGCAGACTGTGTGAAAGTCGCGCTGACGCACCTTTTGCCCGAAAAGCCGGACTATGTTTTCTCCGGTATCAACTTCGGTTACAACACCGGGTTTGACATCGCCTACTCCGGCACTATAGGCGCGGCACTGGAGGCCGTGATGAGCGGCATTCCCGCCATTGCTTTTTCCTCTCAGCACGACGGCACCTTCGACGTGGCGGAAAAATACATGCTCCCCCTGGCAAAGGAGCTTATCGAAAAAGGTCAGGATGCGGGCGAGGTATGGAACATCAACTTCCCCGGCTGTGCGCTTGATGAGCTGAAGGGCGTAATGTACGACACGAAGATATGCCGCGCGGATCTATATGAAAACTATTATCACGAGACCGTAATGCCCGATGGCGCGATACGTTTGGAGGTTCACGCGACACCGTTGAGCATGGAAAACGCCGAGGTCGGCACAGATGTACGCGCCGTGCTTGAAAACTACATCTCGGTCGGCAAGGTAAAGAGCATGGTGATTTGTTAAATAGTGTCTGCTCCCCAATGCTTTTGTCACAATATCGGCGCAAAGGGGTTGTATTGCGCCGCGAAATGTGGTATAAAGATAAAGACTACGGCATGCGATTGCAGTTGCCGCGGCACGGCGTAATCTAATTTGATATTCACAGGCTTTAGCCTTGAATATAATATTTTATGGAGGAAATTCCAAAGATGAAAAAGGTTATCGCACTTCTTCTCGCACTTGTGATGGTCTTTGCTCTGTGCGCTTGCGGTCAGTCCGCAGCCCCCGCAGAGGAAGCTCCCGCTGCCGAAGCTCCCGCTGCTGAGGAAGCCGCTGTTGCAGAGAAGCCCCACTTCGACAAGCTGACGCTCGAGTTCGTCCCCTCCAAGGACGCTGACG
>CAZBYU010000264.1:0-2213 GCA_964496235.1 uncultured Oscillospiraceae bacterium
GTGCTGGTGGGCGTGAATTTTGCGAAATCCTGCGCCTACGCGCTCAATGTTCCGCTTATTCCGGTACACCACATCCGCGGTCATATCGCGGCAAACTACCTGGCATATCCCGAGCTTGAGCCGCCCTTCCTCTGCCTTGCCATCTCCGGCGGCAACACCATACTCGTCGATGTGCGTGGCTATACCGACATGAAGATAATCGGCGCAACGCGCGATGATGCGGCGGGTGAGTGCTTTGACAAGACAGCGCGTGTGCTGGGTCTGCCGTATCCCGGCGGCAAGCCGATAGATGAGCTTTCCCAAGCGGGAGATGACACAAAGTATACCTTCCCCATCGCGCATGTCGACTCCAGCCCCTACGATATGAGCTTTTCCGGTCTGAAAACCGCGGTTATAAACCTTGTCCACAATGCCGAGCAAAAGGGAGAGGAGCTTGATCGCGCCTCGCTCGCCGCGTCATTCACCAAGGCGGTGAGTGACAGCTTGGTGCCGCGCACAGTGGCGGCGGCAAAGGAGCTGGGCTATAAAAAGGTCGTCGTTGCCGGCGGTGTCGCGGCAAACTCTCGCATTCGCGCCGACTTTAAGCATGCCGCGGAGGAAAACGGCTTTGAGCTGTTTGTGCCGCCGCTCAAGCTCTGCGGCGATAACGGCGCGATGATAGGCGCACAGGGGTATTATGAATACCTCGCCGGGCATACCGCAGGCACTGACCTAAATGCCTACGCCACAATGGAGCTGTGAGAGAGAAAAACCGGAGAAAGGATGAAATAACTGTGAGCGTCCATGACGGGCACAGAGAGCGTATACGCAAACGATATACAGAACACGGACTGAGCAACTTCGGCGAGATAACGGCACTTGAGTTCCTGCTCTTTTTCTGCATACCCCGGCAGGACACCAATGAGCTTGCACACAGGCTTATCGAGCGTTTCGGTGATCTTTCCGGTGTACTCGGCGCGAGCATGCATGAGCTGATGGAAGTTCCGGGCGTGGGGGAGAGTACAGCCATGCTCATCACCCTTGTCCCGCAACTATACAAGCTTGCAAATGTAGAGAGTACGAAGAAGAACCGTAAGATAAACAGCCCTCGTGAGGCTGTCAGATATCTTGCACCGCACTATATGCTGGAGAGCGATGAGGTGCTGTATCTCCTCTGTCTCGACTCGAAAAAACAGGTCATATCCTGCACGGAGATAAGCCGCGGTTGCGTCAACTCTGTGATGAGCAATAACCGACGCATTGTCGAGCTGGCTCTTAAATACCGCGCCGCGTCCGTAATTATCGCGCATAACCACCCGGACAGCGTGGCAGAGCCGTCACGCGAGGACGACGCGGCAACAAGCCAGGTCTTTTCCGCACTGAAGCTGGTGGGAATTCCCCTTGTTGACCATATCATCGTCTCGGGAGACTCGTTCATGTCCTACGCCGACGCGGGCGTTATCCGCATGCTCTCCGGCGATGCGGAATGAGCGGGCGTGAAGCGGGAAAACGGTAAATGAAATAGGTGTATGTGATATAAGCGGTGCCGCAACGGCACCGCTTATACTGTTTATGTATGCATATTGTACGGCAAAAGCCCCGGAAAACAGCTTTCCGGGGCTTCCGCTGGAGACACTTGGAGAGGGATATTTGGTCGGAGTGTTTAAGTGTTGCGCGTAGGGGATAATTATTTTATTGCACCGCTTTGCTTAAAGCGTAGGATATCATCTTATGTCGTCCGGTGAGAGACTGTGGAGTTGTTACACGACGCGGTTGATGAGTTCTTCGCCGTGGATGTGGCGGAGAATGTTGTCATAACCTACGCCAAAGCAACGCATAACAGTTTCGCGGGTGGCTGCACCGAGGTGGGAGGTGGTGATGCATTTCTCCATCTTGACGAGAGGATCGTCCGGGTCAAGCGGCTCTTTCTCCCAAGTGTCGATTGCCGCGCCCCAAATCTTGCCCTCTTCAAGAGCCTTGACAAGTGCCTTGTCGTCAATGACGGCACCTCTGGCCTCGTTGACGATGATGGCATTTGGCTTCATCATGTCAAACTGCGCCTCGCCGATGAGTCCCTTGGTCTGCGGGGTCAGCGGGCAGTGCAGAGAAACGACATCCGACTCACGCAGAAGCGTTTCTAAATCAACGCGCTCGCAGTTGAGTTCTTTTTCCAGCTCGGCGGGCATGGGGTAGGGATCGAAATAAAGGAAACGCTTGCAGTCCCAGCCTTGAAG
>CAZBYU010000265.1:0-2210 GCA_964496235.1 uncultured Oscillospiraceae bacterium
GATTACCGATGTGTGCAAAGTGATACACCGTCGGCCCGCAGGTGTACATCTTCACGATGTCCGGGTGATTGGGAACAAACTCTTCTTTTGCGCGTGTCGCGGAATTATAAAGCTTCATAATCTTTGCCCTCTCTTAATTGCCTTATCAGTCGGCAGATTTGAAAACGTCGCGGTTGACCAGGAAATAATGTATGCCCGAGCCTACCGTTGTGACGAGTATTAGTACGGTGAATATTATGTTAACTAATTCGACCTCGGAGAATAACAGCATTGCCGAAAGACCTACCATAGTGCAACCGGTTTTGAGCTTGCCGCTCCATGCCGCGGCTATGACACGACCCTGCTCCACGGCAACCAGGCGAAGCCCCGACACGGCAAATTCGCGGAACAGCACAACTGCCACGCACCAGCCGGGCATCTGACCGTTTTCTATGAAAAAGCACATTGCTGCCAGTACCAACATCTTGTCAGCCAGGGGATCCATGAACTTTCCGAAGCTCGACACCTGGTTATAGTGCCGCGCGATGTAGCCGTCTGCCACGTCGGAAAGACACGCTATTATATACACCGCCAGAGCGGGGTAGAGATAACCCATGTATGCCAACACGAGAAACACCGGAATGCATACTATGCGGAACATGGTGATTTTGTTTGCGGTTGTTTTCAACATAAGCTTATACCTCCTCGCCGAAGAGTATCTCATCCTCGGCGGCGTTTATTTTCACGTCGGTCATACTGCCCTCGGCAGTGTTGCCCTCGAAAAAGATCTGACCGTCAATGTCCGGGGAGTCGGCATAGGAGCGACCGTACAGCATGCCGCTTTCCTCGTCGCGCCCCTCGCAAATCACGCGGATAGTCTTTCCGACAAAGCCCGCACAGAAATCGTCCATTATCCCGGCTTGCAGTTCGAGTATCATATCAGCACGCCGTTGCGCCTCGTCAAAGTCGACATGCTCCATCTCGGCGGCGGGAGTACCCTCCTCGGGGGAGAAGGGGAACACGCCCACGCGTTCTATCCGCGCCTCGCGCAAAAACTCGCATAGCTCTTCAAATTCCGCCTCGCCCTCGCCGGGAAGCCCCGCAATAAGGCTTGTGCGTAAAACCAAGCCGGGTATACGCGCACGAAGAGTTTTGATAAGCTCGCGTATCTCAGCACCGTTCCCGCGGCGGTTCATGGCTTTGAGTATGCCGTCATTGATGTGCTGTATGGGAATGTCAAGGTACTTGACTATCTTGTCGTTTGCGGCAAGCTCGTCGATAAGCTCATCATCGAACTGGTCGGGGTAGAGATAGTGCAGTCTTATCCACTCCACGCCCTCGATTTTCGCAAGCTCGCGGCACAGTGCGGCGAGAGACCTCTTTCCGTAAAGATCCGTGCCGTAACGAGTGATGTCCTGCGCTATAACTATAAGCTCCTTTACGCCGCGTTCGGCAAGCTCGCGTGCCTCGTCCACGATGTCCTCCATCTTGCGAGAGCGGTAACGCCCGCGAATATAAGGTATCGCGCAAAACGCACAGAAGTTGTTGCATCCCTCCGCAATACGCAGATATGCCCAGCCCGGTCCCGTCGACACGACGCGCGGAATCTCGTCTATCGGCGCACTCTGATCTCCGAAACGGCGTAGCCGCCGCCCCTCAATGACCGCGTCTGCCGCCGCCACGATATCGCCGAAGCTACCCACGCCGAGAATAGCGTCTATCTCCGGCAACTCCTCTGAGATCGAGTCCTTATACCGCTCGCTCAAACAGCCTGTCACTATAATCCCGCCGAGCTTGCCGCTCTTTTTCAGCTCCGCCATCTCCAGTATTGTGTCTATGGCCTCGCTTTTCGCGGCATCAATGAATCCGCAGGTGTTCACTATGACGAGCTGTGCGCCCTCTGCCTCGGGAACAAGGGTATAGCCCGCCTCGCTCATCAGGTAAAGCATCTGCTCGCTGTTGACCAGATTCTTGGCACAGCCAAGAGATATCAATGCAAAGGTTTTTTCCATATCCGGTGTCAATCCTCGTAAATTTCCGTTCTGCGCCGTTCGAGTGCGTCGCGGATATCATCCCATGAGTAACCGCGCCGCATAAGTGCCTGGCTTACGCGCCTTATCTCGTCGCGGTCGTTTGTGTCCTTTAAGCGAGAGGCGATGAACTTATCTATTTTTGTCGTGTCCTCGGGCATCGCGTCCACCGCACTGTCCCATAGCTCGCGCGATATCCCG
>CAZBYU010000266.1:0-2192 GCA_964496235.1 uncultured Oscillospiraceae bacterium
AAAAGCTCGAAAAGAAGTAAGGCCGGTGACTGCCCATGCATGAAATCGGTGTAGTCCGCAGTATGTGCAAAACCGTGGTTGACTACATGAAGGCAAACAATATCGAGCGCATAAGCGAGATAGTTTGCGAGATCGGCGAGCTTTCACAGATTATCCCCAAGTACGTGGAGGAGGTCTACGCTCCTGTGAGAGATGAAATTCCGGAACTTGCAGGTGCGGAGCTTGTCATTGAAGTTATCCCCGGTATGGCCGAGTGCGATGACTGTGACGAAATATTCAACGTTGTCGAGAACAAGGGATATTGTCCGAACTGCGGTAGCTTCCAAAAATCCGTGCTGACGGGAACTGATTTCAACATAAAAGAAATCCATATACCCGAATGAACGGATAGAGCATAATTAAATAACAGCAAGGTGTCCGCCTCGGCTTTGCCGAGGCGGACATTTTACAGCACACAGGAAAATTTTTCTTCCTGCGCGGTATTTTCGAACTTTTCACCCTTTTTGACATAAAACGTAATGTTGACTTGAAGAAAAATGCAGTGTAAAATTAAATCACCTTAAAAACACAAATATCAAATAGGAGGATATAGTATGCCTGTATTCAGCGATTTTACTTTCCGTTCCTCAACCGCACGCAATACAATCCGCGCCAGAAAATGCGTTCCAGATGCCCACCCTCGCGCAGTGGTGCAGATAGTACACGGTATTTCGGAACATATCGAACGCTATGACGCATTCATGAGCTTTCTTGCAGAAAACGGCATTGTTGCCGTTGGAGATGACCACCTCGGTCACGGCAAATCCGTCATCGAGCCGGACGATCTGGGCTTTTTTAATGATGAAAACGGCTGGGATTACGTCGTAATGGACGAGGAACGGCTTCATGACCTCATGCATGAGGAATACCCCGATGTGCCGTACATTTTCTTCGGTCACAGTATGGGAAGTTTTATAACCCGCACGCTTATTATCAAGCACCCCGAAATCTACGACGCGGCTATAATAAGCGGCACAGGGCATCAAAGCAAAGCTCTCATTTACGGAGGTAACCTGCTTGCAAACATGCTCGTCAAATTCAATGGTTCTCATGCCGATGGGCAGAAGCTTAATGATGTCGCATTCGGCACTTATCTCAGCCATATTGCCGAACCGCGCACCCCATTCGACTGGCTGACGCGCGACGAGGCGGTTGTTGACAAATACATTGCCGACCCTATGTGCGGCTTTGTGTGTACCACCAGCCTTTACCGCGATATGATGGACGGCGTGAAATTCGTCACCACGCAAAATAACATCGACAAGATGGACAAAGCCAAGCCAATTTACTTCATGTCCGGCGCGGAAGACCCTGTGGGTGACTACGGCGTGGGTGTTGACCGCGCATACAAGGCGTTCTGCAAGGCCGGGCTTCACGACGTGAAAATCCGCCTCTACCCCGGTGGCCGCCACGAAATGCTCAACGAGACTAACAACCGTGAAGTATACAAGGATATACTCGACTGGATAAACGAAAAAATAGGATAAAAGATAAAGTGTGCGGAGTTCTGAACTCCGCACGCTTTATCTTCTATCATTATTCGACATAGATTAAAAACACCGCCGCTTGGTTTTGCAAGCGACGGTGTGAAATATTTGCGAAATTATTCTTCCTCGGAAGCGTCAACTTCGGGGGCAATGCCGGTGGCTTCGCCGGACTCGGATACCTCATAAACAAGAGCATCTTCGCCGGACTCTTCCTCGTACTCCTCCTCATACTCTTCCTTAGCGGCAGGAGCCGGCTCGGAAAGGGCGCGGATAGAGAGGGAGATCTTGTGCTTGTCATCATCGATGGCAGTGATCTTAGCCTCGACGACATCACCGACAGTGAGAACGTCCTCTGGCTTGCCTATGCGGCGATTTGCAATCTGGGAGATGTGGATAAGACCGTCAACACCGTCAACGACCTCGGCAAATGCGCCGAAAGGCATGAGCTTGACAATCTTGACCTCGGCAACATCGCCAACACCGTACTTGTTGGTGAACATGACCCAGGGGTTAGCCTCGGGATCCTTGTAACCGAGGGAGATCTTGCGCTTCTCCTTGTCGAAGTTGATAACATAAACTTCGACCTCATCACCGACAGAGAGAACCTCAGAGGGTTGGTGGATACGACCCCAGCTCAACTCGGAGACATGAACCATACCGTCAATG
>CAZBYU010000267.1:0-2186 GCA_964496235.1 uncultured Oscillospiraceae bacterium
GTGTATTCCGACTTGCTGTTTTCCTCACAGCGCAATACGGACAATGCACTGAAAACAATACTCGATGCCACAAAGAAAACCGATGCAAAGCAACAGCTTACCGAGGCACTGTCACAGGTGTTTGCGGAGAGCGACGGAGTGTCCGTAGATGCAATCGAACAGGCTATAAACGACAAAATAGCGGAGATCGCGGGATCACACTGGGATTTTGAGCGGGAAGCACCGACACGCAAGGCGGGGAGATGGAGCAACGGTCTCGGCGAGATATTGAAGGCATACTATGCCATGGAGGATGCGAAAAATGTCCTCGCGGAGATATCGCGCATGGAGACCGAGGCGGATCGCGGCGCGAATGACTACGCCGCGGGAAATGCCGCCGTTGCCGAGGCGGAGGAGAGGTTCGGTGCGTTCAACCGCTTCGCAAGCCGCCTCGCCGTTCGCAATGAGCGCAGTCGCCGTATTATTCAAATAAACAAAGAGCTTGCCAAAATAACGGAGGTGCTTGACAACTGGCCGAGGCTTGCGGAGAGTCTTGACAGAGCCGAGGCGTTGCAGGACGAAAAGCAAAAGCGTGAACTTTTGGATAAATACGCACAGGCAAGAGCGATAAAGGACGAGATAAACGCCCTCGACGGCGGCGTGGCTGACATCGCTTGCCCCACAAACGACGAGATAGCACTTGCCAAGACCGCTCAGCGCAGGATAAGCGCACTTGAAAACAAGCTTTGCGGCATGAATATGACTGCCGCCGTCAATATGCTCGGCGGGCATGATATAAAGGTTGCATCTCTCCTCACGGGGCGGGAGCTTGACCTCGCCGACGGAGCCGTTAACATAGCCGAGGCGGTGAAGATCACCGTGCCGGGCGTTATGGAGCTTCAGCTATCCCCCGTGAATGTGGATGCCACGGCGGTGGAGACGGAGATCGGCGAACAGAGGGCGGCTCTTTCCGACATATTTACAAGGTATGCCGTTGATAATGCGGACGCGCTTGAAGCTTTTGCGAGAGCCGTTGCGGCAAGCAAGATGATGCGTGAAAACGCCGAAAGCCGCCTCGCGCTTGTGCTTGGCGGCGTGGAATTTGACGCGGTGGAGAAAAAGGCACATGAGATAGGCGAGGGTGTTCGCGCCAAAGAAGAGATCGAGCGAGATATATACGCCCTTTGCGGTGGTGTGAACCTTTCAGCCTTTATCACGAAAGCGGAGACCGTGATGGACGGCTATACCGCCGACTACGTAAATATTGCCGAGCTTAAAGCGAAGGCGTTTGACTTAAAAACGGAGCTTGAAAAAGCGAGAGCGTCCGTTGACTATACCGAGGATATCCCGCTTGAGTTTTTGGGCGTTTCCGACCCGGAAAAGTATCGTGATGATTTGCAAAACGAGCTGAGACGCTTGCGCCGGCTCGGCGAGGACGCACTGGCGGCGAAGACTGCCGCGGCAAGCAGACTGGAGACCTACCGCGAGAGTTGTGCCGTTGACCCGCAGGAGGACGCGGCGCAAAAAGAACGTGCTTTCGCCGAGACAAAATCTCTGCTATACCATTGGTTGCATATCGCCGAGGTGTTCCAGAGCGAAAAAGCCAAGCTACACAATAACCCCATGCAGGATCTGGCGGATGCGTTCGTTCATTACCTGAACATCATATCCGGCGGCAAGTTGACTTCGGAGCTTAATGAGGACGATAAGCTGGATATGAGCATATACAGTGATGATAAGCTCCTTGATTTCGCCAAACTCTCCGAGGGAACAAAGGAGACGGTGTCGCTTGCGTTCCGCCTTGCGGTGCTTGACCATCTTTTCCCCGACGGCGGCGGTGTAATAGTCCTTGATGACCCCTTTACCGACATGGATGCCGAGCGTGCCGCGCTTGCCTGTAAGCTTGTCCGTGACTGTTCCGAGCGTCATCAGGTCATATTCCTCACCTGCCGCGAGGAATATGTATCTGTCCTCGGCGGCAACAGCATATACTTTTGATTATGTAATCACAGCATAGTAATGACAACGGCAGTCCGTGTTGGCGGACTGCCGTTGTGGTATGAGTGGCGATACAGAGCTTACAGCTTCCGAGTCCGGAACAAATTGCCCAATCGCAAATCGGCGAAGCGTTTGCGATCAAAAAAGGAGGAACAGCGGCATGGGTGCGCTCCGACTTATAAAATAAGTCGGAGCAAGCGATATAGAGC
>CAZBYU010000268.1:0-2181 GCA_964496235.1 uncultured Oscillospiraceae bacterium
GGGTATAATAGCGTCATCATACTACAAGGAAGAACAGCTATGTATTTTGACACGCATGCCCATTATGATGACTCTGCCTTTGATGCCGACCGTGACGTGCTTCTCGCGTCTCTCGCCGCCGAGGGAGTGGAGCTTGTGGTCAACCCCGGCTGTGATGAACACAGCAGTCGTATCGCCGTTGAGCTGAGCGAGCAGTGGCAGTTTGTGTACGCCGCCGTGGGTATTCATCCCGAGGAGCTTACCCATGCCGAGCCGAACGCTCTTGCCGCTGTGAGGGAGCTTGCACAGCGCGAAAAGTGCGTGGCAATAGGTGAAATAGGTCTTGATTATTATTGGGATGATACCCATAAGCCGGAGCAACGCGCACTTTTTGACGCACAGCTCCGTCTTGCGCGTGAGCTTGATAAGCCGGTCATCGTCCATGACCGTGACGCGCATTCGGACGCTTTTGAGGCAGTCTGTGCCGTCGATGGTATTCGCGGCGTGTTCCACTGCTATTCCGGCAGTGCCGAGATGGCAAAGGAGCTTTTGAAACGCGGCTGGTATCTCGGCTTTGACGGTCCGATCACGTATAAAAACGCCCGCCGTGCCATTGAGGTCTTGGAGATCTGCCCTCTGGAGCGTGTTTTGCTCGAGACTGACAGTCCGTATCTAAGCCCTGTTTCCATGCGCGGTCGACGCAATTACTCCGGCAACCTCCGCTATATCTGCGATAAAATAGCCGAGGTAAAGGGTGTAACGGCAGAGGCGGTTGCCGCCGCCACGCTCGAAAATGGCAAGCGGCTCTTCGGCATAAAGTAATGCCGTATCTGCGGCGTAAGCCGCACTATGACCTGACCCGAATAATCATCTGTTATGCTTGTCGGAATAGGAAAACACATGCACCCGATAAACCGCAGAAAGATAAGTTGATATTGATTGAAAACAAGACTGTTGCGACACTTCGCAACAGTCTTTTCATATGGCGTATGTAATAGGTAAATTGTCTCCGATTATTTGACTGCGCTAGACGGAACGATGTTAAACCATCTCCAATGCTCTCTCGGTGGGCGACGGCTACGAAGTCGCCTAGTCCCTTTAAGGAGGAGCTGTCAGCCGCAGGCTGACTGAGTCGGGGTATAATTTCCGGATTTTGATAGAGCTGTCAGCCGTAGGTTGACTGAGAGAGTCTGTGACACGCTCATTTTCCGCACTTTTTATCGGTATTACCTCCGCATTTCCCGGAGTTAATTATAATATTCAAAGAAAGGAGAAAATAAAAATGAAAGGAAAGAAATTGGTATTTGCGGTCATACGGTCTTTGATAGTGTGCCTGTTGCTTGTTCCCACTTGTGCATTTGCAGAGGAGGGGAATACCACAGACAATCCCGGGATCACTGATAATGATCAGGGTGGCGTAACTGATCCCATCGACTGATTTGAACGGAAAGACGCTCACCGGCGAAGGAAAGATAGGCGATGGTTATAAATTCAAGAGAACTATTTATAACAAGGGTACGCTTATTATCAAGGACAGCGTTGGCGGTGGCGAGGTCACAAACAAGGGCTGGCACAATCTCGCTGTATTGAACACCGGAGATTTAACCATCGAGAGCGGAACGTTTTCCACATCGGGCGGTACTGGCAATGCGTGGTATGTTGTCAAAAACCTTGGTACGATGACTATCAACGGCGGTACATTCACAAAGGATACTAAGGATACCGGTCTTGTGGTTAACGGTTACTATGCCAAAAATGGTGGTGACGCAAACGACCATGGTATTAAATATACTGGGAATGACGCTGAACCTTCCATTAACGGCGGCAAGTTTGAAAACGGTGGCTTCTCTGTGAAAAACGATTATAATACTAAGCTCACCATTACCGACGGTACATTTACGGGAGCTGGTAGTTATAATGTGTACAGTGAAGGCACAGTAGAGGTATCCGGCGGCTCATTCAGTTCTAATGGCAGTAACTTCCTCAACTCTAAAGACGGCGGTGCCGGAACGCTCACTGTAAGTGGCGGTAATTTCGCTGCCGGCAACGGCAAAAGCTCTATAACACTTTGGGGGAAGCCTACCACTACCATTACCGGCGGTACGTTCAATGCTTCCAATCTTACTTCTGTTTCTGAGGAAGACTGGGGCAACCTTGCTTTGGTGTTCAACACCAAAGCACCCCCCGCAAATACAGTAATAC
>CAZBYU010000269.1:0-2176 GCA_964496235.1 uncultured Oscillospiraceae bacterium
ATCCAATTTGAGGTGGGTCTTGCCCCCTCAAGCTCCCCCGCTACTCTGTTGTTTTTTTCTTGATGCATAGTTTTTTGACAGACTCAAACACCGCATTGCATGTTGCAACGCGGTGTTTGCTTATAGCGGCTGTTTTTTTATCTGCGCCCAGCGGCGGGGGTATTTTGCCGGAGTGGGGCGTTCTTTCTTTATTATAACCAGACTGTGCGTTATATCCGTGCCGGGAACAGTGTATTGAATGGGCTTTTCCGCGCGTCCGCCCAAAAGCGATATGGCGCGACCCGCCGCGCTCAGCTCCTCGCCGACCTCGGGACCCTTCATCGCCACAAACTCACCGCCCACCTTCACAAATGGCAGACACAGCTCACACAAAAGCTCCAGCCGCGCCACGGCACGTGCCGTGGCATAGTCGAAGCTCTCACGCAGTGAGCTGTCAGCCTCCTCGGCACGCGCGTGTATACACTCCACGTCCTCAAAGCCCAGCACCGCACAGGTGTCGCGCAGAAAGCCGACTCGCTTGTCCAAGCTGTCCAAAAGCGTAAGCTTTATATCCGGCTGAACCGTTTTCAGGACCAGCCCCGGAAAGCCAGCTCCCGTACCCACGTCGATGACGCGCCTTGCGCCCATGTCGACATGGGCAAGCATTGCCGCGCAGTCGAGAAAATGCAGACGCGCACTGTCCTCCTCGCCGGATATGGCGGTTAGATTCATCACGCGGTTTGCCTCGGTGAGGCGCTCGTAATATGTTCTCAGCCGCGCCTCGGTGTGCGCGTCCGGCGTTATGCCAAGCTCGGCAAAACCGTCTTCAAGTATTCTTTCCAACATGTCACGCTGACCTTATCTGTAAAATTCATGATCGCCTATCGAGGCTACAAGGCTGAGATTCTCTCTGAACCAGTAGTTTCCGTTGTTCTCGGGGTTGACGAAATAAAGGCTGTCTTCCACGGTGTTATAGCCCTCCAGCACAAGATAGGTCGCGATATAGTATAGCTCTGTGGGCTTGCCGTGCATAGAGCCGGTGGCGGCGGGGGTGAACTGCACGGCATGCTTGCTGTCGTACAGCACCTCGAAGATCGTATTGGGAAAGTCCTCGCTCTCCACGCGGTTGAGAACCACGTTCACCACACCCATTATTCCTGCAAGCGGCTCATCCAAGGCCTCCACATACGCGATATGCGGCAACCAGTACAACTCGTCTGCGGAAAAATGCGTCTCGTAGTAGTCCTCACTGCCGCGTATCATACGTGCCTCGGCGGTGGATATCTCCAAATTGCCGCTTTTGACCTCGGCTGTCAGACCGAAAATGCGGCACACCGCATCGAGCGGTAGATAGATATCCCCGCCGCATTCGATATACCCAAGCGGCAGGAAGATATAGCGGCAGTTTGCCTCGATATACCCGCTTCCCGCCTCGCCGCAAAGCTCCAGCCCCGGTGCGCTTGCGGCAAAACCGCTCTCGCTTGCCTCAAGGCTTATTCCGATGCCGTATATCTTGCCGATATCGGTGATCGATATAAAGGGCGTATCCCACTTCATGTACGCCCGCCCGCGCAAAAGCCCGCAGACGTATATACGCATGTCTTCAAGCTCCGGGCGTTCGCGCACCGAGCCTTCGACGGTTGTGACGGTGGCATCGGCGGCGTATGCCGCCGCGCCGTTTAGCGGAGAGAGAACAAGCACGGCGCACAAAAGCGCGCACAAAACGCGCTTAAACCGCATCGTCACTGCTCTGCCTTATACTCGCGCAGTGCCTGTGCGAGCTGGTCGGGGCAGGAGGTTTTCTTAAAGCCGCAGTGGATTCCGTCCAGGCGGGAAATGACTTCGTCTATGTCCATGCCCTCGACGAGCTTGGCAATACCCTGCAGGTTGCCGCTGCACCCGCCCAAAACCTTCAGAGAAACCAGCTTTCCGCCTTCAACGTCGATGTCCATCTGCTGAGAGCAGACACCCTTGGGTCTGTATGTGAACTTCATGCCTTTTATTCTCCTTATTTAT
This sequence comes from uncultured Oscillospiraceae bacterium, assembly GCA_964496235.1. Taxonomy (GTDB): domain Bacteria; phylum Bacillota; class Clostridia; order Oscillospirales; family Oscillospiraceae; genus Limivicinus. The sequence continues at coordinate 1,996 of CAZBYU010000269.1, forward strand.
ATGTACTGTGTGGCGCGATACGCCATGTACAGTCTATCACGTGTGAGGCTCTTTTTCAAGTGCGGCATATCCGCCTTGTGCGCGGCATAGGTTTAGCTGACGGGAGTTAAACCCCTATCGGTTTAGCAGGGCAGATTTCCGCCCATACTTCGTTAAAGCCCTTGGAAATACGTCAAGTATT
>CAZBYU010000270.1:0-2155 GCA_964496235.1 uncultured Oscillospiraceae bacterium
GTGTAGATGCTTTCTCGTGCGTCATTCATTTACACAAGATTGACTACATTATAACTTGTTTTTCCGAATAAATCAATGCTAACCTTGTGCAATTTGCGGCTTTTTATTCAAACTTTTTCTATACAAATGCTTAAACCGTGTCAAAAAAAGCTCCGACACCGCGCAAATACGCGAAGTCGGAGCTATATGCTTAAAATCCTTTAAGTATTTATGCGGAGAAACGTCATTTATTGCGCCGCGACTCGGCAGACCGAAGTCATGCCTTTTTTGTCGAGGGCTTGGTGACGGTGAAGCTGATATCGGCATCGACGGTATCGCCGGAGTCGAGCGTGAAGACGACCTGCGCCTCATACTCGCCCGCGGCAAGCCCGGTCTTCGGCGTGACTGTCCACGTCTTGGTGTTACTCTGCCCTGTTGCGACCGTGCCGCCCTTCTCGGTGGAAAGGGTGAACGCGTCCTTGTTCTCACCCGCGAGTGCCACGCCGCTTATTTTCAGCGTACCCAGCCCGGTGTTTTTGACCGTTATGGGCTTTGCAGAGACTGCCTTATAGCCCACCTGCGCCGACGCAAACTCCACATCAAGCACAATGGGGAAGCTGTAGCTTGCCTCGACGACGTCACTGCTCTTCGCAGTCTCCTCCGCGGCAATTACCTTCAACACACAGCTGGTGTCTATTTCAAAGGGCTTGGTATAGAGTGTGCTTTCCGTGGTGGGGGTTGTGCCGTCGAGGGTGTAGTATATGTCCGCGCACCAGCAGGGAGCAGACAGCGTGACAAGCACTTCATCGCCGTAAGCACCCGCGTCGGGAGTGACAGTGGGCGCGTCGAGCTTGAACTTCAGCGTCAGCGTTCCGTCACGGTCGACCTTTTGGAGCGTGATCACCCCGTCGTCGTCCACGGTGCATGCGCCCGCCGTTGTCACGGCATCGGTCACGGCAACACCATCCTTCGGGGTTATCGTGACCACATCGTCGGCAGTAACGGTCACCGCGCCGACATCGCCACCTGTGCTTACCTCGATAAAGCGCATGTAATCCCCCGCAAAGGTAACGGTGTGTTCGCTCTTTTTATCCTCGGCGGGTTCGCTTTTTGCCGCCTTGTCGGTCTTGTCGGCTTTGTCGGACTTTTCGGACTTGTCCGTGCCGCCGATGAGCTTGTCCGCGCCGGTGACGGCGGCGGCCGCGACGGAATTATCCTCTACGTGACCGCTGTTATTATGCACCGTGCCGGAATTGTTGTACACCGTACCACCGTTATTATAAACGACGCCTTCATTATTAAACACGACGCCGCCGTTATTAAACACCGTGCCGCCGTTGTTGAAGACCGTGCCGCCGTTATTGAACACGACTTCACCGTTGTTGTAATACGTCTCGTCCGCGCCGTTTATGACCGCCTCGTCGACGGCGATAAGTGCGTCATCGTGCGTGTCCGCATTGTCCGCAAACGCGACCGGCATGGCAAGGGAGACGAGGAGTGCGAATGCCGCAAGTGTACACAAAAAGTTCAGCTTTTTCATTAGAGCGTCGTTCCTTTCCTGTTGTTATTTAGAGTATACTATATAAATATTAGAAAAACGTGAATGGGCATTTATTTTTCTGACGCGCGTGAGAGTTTTTTGTTCCCTGTCATCTTAGCGCGTTTGCGGGGAAAAAGCTGTCGCTGTGTGGCGGCGGCATAATCCGCAGTGGCGGCAGGACGAAATAGGTCATGGCGATCGACCTTATCGGCACATGGCTCATCGGTGTACCGCCGAGGTATATCTCCGAGTTCGTGCCGAGACCCGAAATACCGTATGTCTACTTCATCCTCTCGCTTGAAGAGTGCGTCCGTTTGTCATCTCCGCGCTCGTCTTCCGTAAAAGGAAGTGGATAAAAAGCCTCGATGCGCCACGCGAGCAGGAACTATAGTTCCGATTTGCGTCGAATTATAAAACAGGAAGAAAACTTCCGTAAAGTTCCGGGCTTTGCGGAGGTTTTTTCTCGCCCTCCGTCGAATAGCCAATCCTTAACATATGTCGAAATCAGTTGAAATCTAGCGTTTCGTCTGTATTTTTAAGCAAAATTTCTTCAAAAAATGTTAACAAAACGATTGACATTTTTTATGACCGTGATATACTGATACATGGTATATTATCTCTTATTTTTGATTTTTT
>CAZBYU010000271.1:0-2152 GCA_964496235.1 uncultured Oscillospiraceae bacterium
GCCGTTACCCGAACGCTTGGAGCCGGCGTGGCTTGCCGAGGGAGTGGGGCTGGGCGCGGCGGAGGGGTCGGCGGTAACGGAGGGAGTGGGCGTAGCCGAGGGGGAAGTGGAGGGCGAGGGAGACGCGGCGGCGTTGACGGTGACGGTGAAGGTCGTGACATAATCGCCGTAGCGCACCCGCACTGCCTGAGACCCGGCAGAGGTAAAGCTGCTGGGTTCACAGGTGAAGCCGGACTGTATGAGCTGGGTTCCGGCAGAGCTTGTGAGCTTTAAGACAAGACCGGCGGTGTCGAGCGTGTCGCCGACATTATATACGAGCTTTCCGGGGGAGGAGGCGATCTCAAGGGTGTTGGCGGTCTGCACAGCCTCCACCGTGACGGTGAAGCGGCATGTCTTTTCTTTATATGTTATCGTGACCTCCTGTGTGCCGGAGCTTTTGAACACCTTCGGCGCATAGGTATAGCCGGAGTCAATGTCCTTATACGTGTTGTCGGAGTAATATGCGCGGAAAACAAGCCCGGTGGGGTCGAAGCTGTCACCCTGCTTATAGGCAGTCTTATCCGGGAGCAGGACCATGCCTATGCCCTGTATGCTCTCCTCCTCGCTCACCACGGTGACGGGGAAGGAACAGCTTTTTCCGGAGTAGGTGAGTGTGACGCTTGCCTGTCCGGGAACATTGAAGGCAGCGGGGGAGTAGGAAAAGCCCTCGGTCACGACCTGCGAGGTGCCGTTATCGTAGGCAACGAGTATGGAGACCCCGGCGGCATCAAAGGCTTCGCCGAGCTTGTATACGGTCTTTGAGGGGAGCGAGCTTAGCATGATGCTCTGCACGACCGCCTCATTGACAGACACGGTGATGACCGGGGATACGGCGGTGACGGTCTGACCGGCGGAGGAATTGGTGACGGTGCAGTAGTAAAAGCTTGTGCCGGTGCGTGAGGTGTCCGCGAGATACTCAACTCCCGTCGCACCGGGAATGAGCGTGCCGCCGGAGGCAGAGCCGTTTGAAGAGGCATACCACTGATAGGCGAGTGCGCCGCCGTCTGCGACGGAGGCGGCAACCGTGAGCCGTGCGGTAGCCCCGACATAGCAGTTGACACTGCCCGACACGTTTATCATCGGCACGGCGGGCAACACGTCAAGCGAGCAGACAAACACGTCCGCTGTGCCTGTCGTATCCGACGTAGCAACTGAGAAATTATACGTTCCCGCCGCGGCAACGGAGCCGACGAGACGCACGGAGTTTGCCGCGTCCACCGTGACCTCACACCCTGTGGGAATATTCTGCGCCTCTGTGATATATCCGCCGGGAGCGAGCGTGGCGATGCCGCGATCTATCTGCGTCCCGGCTTGAACGCTGGCAAGTGACATTATCCGGTCGCCGTATGCACAGGGTGCGACGGCAAGCAGCATAAGCACGGTAAGCACCAGTGATATGATACGCTTTTTCATAATCAGCTTAGTCCTTTCATTCCGACGCGGAGGTGATACCGCGCCACGAGTTTATATAATGGCACAAACGCCGTCGGTTTGTCAACCGAAATATTCCCTGTTCTGTGAAAATTGACACAAAAATTCAAGGCTTGCTGTTGAGATAAATAAAAGGCTGTGTTAAAATAAAGAACAATAAAACCGGAAAGAAGAAACCGGAACAGCACGGCGAAGGAGGGGAAAAGCATGGCTCAGCCGCAATGGTACAAGGAAATGGTGGTATATCAGGTATGGCCAAGGAGCTTTTGCGACGGCAATGGCGACGGCATAGGCGATCTGTGGGGCGTGTTGACAAAGCTCGACTACATTAAAAGCCTCGGCGTGAACGCGATCTGGTTCTCCCCGCTCTATCCCTCTCCGAACGCCGATTACGGCTATGATATCTCCGATTATATGGACATTCACCCGGATTTCGGCGATTTGGATGTGTTCAAGACTGTGCTTAAAGAGGCACACAGGCGCGGAATGCGCGTGTTTATGGATCTCGTGGTCAACCACACCTCGGACGAGCATGAGTGGTTCAAAGAAAGCCGCAAAAGCCGCGACAACCCCTACCATGATTACTACTACTGGCGACCTGCGCGCTACAAAAACGGCAAGCGACTCCCGCCGAACAACTGGACGAGCCAGTTTGAGGGCGGGGCATGGGAGTATGATGAGA
>CAZBYU010000272.1:0-2133 GCA_964496235.1 uncultured Oscillospiraceae bacterium
CTGGCAGAGCTTCACGAATTCTGCGGAGACGATGTGACGTTCATCACCTGGGGCTGTGACGACCAGGGAATACTCGAGCAAAACATAATAATCCACGACCTTGACTGGGATTGGATATCCGGATGGGTCAATCTTCAGCTCATATACAATCTGCAAACCGGCGGAGACAAGAACCAAAAATCTCTGGCAAGCGCGATGGAGCATTTCGGGATAGAACAGACGCGTGTGGCGCATGACGCACTCGGCGACGCGTACAACACCGCGCTCGTATGCACGAAGCTCGACATGGAAGAGGGGCTTCGCATGTACCCGGACGCGGCGCGTATACTCGCCTCGCGCATGCCAAACTACAAGCCGCCCATAGAGCGTACAGGTGATGAGCCGATTGACCACGAGAGCTTTGAGGGCTACGAAAGCAAGGCGGAGGCATTCAACGACGAGCATGTAGCTGACTTTTTCTGCCCATTCTGCAACGATGTGACAGAGGGAATAAAGTGGGTCAACCAGGGCGATCAGCGTTATATGAACATTTTCACCTGCCCGCAGGACGGTTCTTTCCTCGTAAGGGCAAAGTTCCGCAAGTGCGAAGACCTGAGCTGGTCTGTAAACCGTCTGACCTACAAGGCAACGCCGGAGATGATAGATTACTACAAATCCAAGGCCGCACAGGCGCGGCGACGCGGCAGAGGGCATTCTAACCACAGACGCGGCGCAAAGTAATTATATGCATATAACAGAGCCACATGGCGTGGCTCTGTTATCGTTTCCCCCTCTTTCATGATTTGTTCATCGTTGCTACATATTTTCCGATTGAACTTCAGACGACCGGGTGATATCTTTCCCCATCATATAAAAAATAAAAACAACAGGAGTGGATTTCAATGAGCTTTCTGACAAAGCTTTTGGTATGCTTTCTTGCAGGTGCGGGTGCCGGAATAGGCACGGGCTTTGCGGGTATGAGTGCGGCAGCTGTAATAGGTCCTATGCTGATCACCTTTCTAGGTATTCCGGCGTACCAGGCAGTCGGTATAGGGCTTGCAAGCGATGTTCTGGCAAGTGCGAGCAGCGCGTGGACATACAAAAAGCACGATAATCTCGATGTGAAAAACAGCCTCGTATTGCTCGCAACTGTGCTTATTATGACCGTGGTCGGCAGTGCAGTGGCAAGTCTTTTGCCCGAAAAAGCGATGAGCGGAACGATGCAGATTGCCATGATATTCATCGGACTGCGCTTTTTATTAAAGCCCGTCACCACAACAAAGGAGCAAATGGCGACCGTCGGCAAGGCGGAGCAGATCAAAAAGTCCCTGATAGGTGGAATGCTCGTAGGATTTATATGCGGCTTTGTCGGCGCAGGCGGCGGAATGATGCTTTTATTCGTGCTTACCTCGTTTCTCGGCTATGAGATGCATATGGCAGTCGGAACAAGCGTATTCATAATGGCGTTCACCGCGCTCACAGGGTCTGTCAGCCATTTCACCATAGGCGGCATGCCCGATGTGACTTGTCTTATTCTGTGCGTCATATTCACTCTGCTATGGGCAAAGATCGCCGCAGTGATCGCAAACAAGGCAAATGCCGTGACTCTCAACCGCGTGGTGGGCGTTGTGATGATAGCATCGAGCGTTGTTATATTAGCGGTAAATTATCTTTGATCGACGGGTTTTTCACCGGCATACTCCCCCACCGAATAATAGAGCATTACTTAGGTGGAGGACAGAACAATACCGCCGATTATATCCGTAGCTCAATGCACACCGGATATGAGCCGACCGATGAACATTACGGCAACGATAAGCACCGTGAACGCAAAGAGTGTGATGAAAATAAGCGCGGCAACAAAGAGTTTTCTGCTTTTCATATTACACCTCTTTTTTTATCAATTTGTCTGACGGCACATGCATTATCAGCCCGCCGTCATTAAATCCGCAAGAAAACATACGTCACAATAGCAAAACCCTCGCGACACTTTTCGTGTCGCGGGGGTTTTTAATCAACACGTCTCACTTTTTGATAAGCAAGGCAAATTTGACAAGCTGGGATATAAACAGCGACGACGTCACATACGGAACGATAGAACGAACAAAGAGAAGAACCGAGATCGCGTTCATGGCAAGAGATAAATGCATACAG
>CAZBYU010000273.1:0-2131 GCA_964496235.1 uncultured Oscillospiraceae bacterium
GGTTTACAGCTTCAAATTTTTGATGTATATTTAATAAATATTAAGAATTCTTGAATGTTTAACAAGAAGCTTTGTTGAGGAGAAGCATGGAATACAAACTGTGTGTGCCCTGTCTGTTGGGGCTTGAAGGACCTATTGCGGACGAGCTGAAAAGGCTTAATATGAGCAATGTGGAAAGCGAGAACGGACGCGTATATTTCACCGGCGGTAACGACGCGATAGCGCGGGCGAATGTGAACCTACGCATAGGCGAGCGTGTGCTTATTGAGCTGGGGCGTTTTCGCGCGGTGACGTTTGAGGAGCTTTTTCAGGGCGTAAAGGCAATACGCTGGGAGGAGATCATCCCGCGTGACGGTGCTTTCCCCGTGAAGGGATACAGCCTCAACTCCGCGCTGTTTTCCGTGTCCGACTGCCAGAAGATCATTAAAAAGGCCATTGTCGAACGTTTGAAGAGCGTATATGGAATAGAGTGGTTTCCGGAGAGTGCGGAGACGTATCAGGTTCAGTTTTCGATAATGAAGGACAGCGTGTCCGTGTGCCTCGACACCTCGGGTGACGGACTTCACAAGCGCGGCTACCGCCCGGCACACAACGCCGCGCCGCTTAAAGAAACCATGGCGGCGGCAATGGTGAAGCTTTCACGCTATATGGGGCGCGGAGACTTTGCAGACCCGTTCTGCGGCAGTGGAACAATACCGATTGAAGCCGCGCTCATCGCGCGAAACATCGCCCCTGGACTTAACAGGACCTTTGCCGCAACGCAGTGGCGCGGCATACCCAAGGGCGTATGGCAGGACGCCCGTGAGGAGGCAAGGTCGCGCGAATACCGCGGGGAGTATTCCATCGTCGGCTCTGACATTGACCCCAAAGCGATTGCAATAGCGAAAGAGAATGCAGAACGCGCAGGCGTGGCGGACATTGTGCGCTTTGAGCTTGCAGACGCGGCGGAATTTGCGCGGCAAACCGAGCGTGGCATAATCGTCACGAACCCGCCATACGGCGAGCGCATAATGGAAAAACAGCAGGCCGAGGAGCTGTATCGCGCGTTCGGCGCGGCATACGCCAAGATGGAAAACTGGCAGCTTTATCTTCTGAGTTCGCACACGGAGTTTGAACGTTGCTTCGGCAAAACCGCCGACAAAAAGCGCAAGCTCTACAACGGCATGATTAAATGCGATTTGTTCATGTACTATAAACCTACTATATAAATTTGGAGCGAGAAAGAGATATGAAGCACCTTTTCATCGTCAACCCCATTGCCGGAGGCAAGGATCACACAGATGAGGTTCGCGCAAAGGTTGAAAAAGCCTTTGCCGAGCGCGAGGGCGAATACGAGATATACGTCACACGCGCCCCGATGGACGCTACCTCCAAAATAAAGAACGAGGCGGCAAACAGCGAGGAGTTGCGCGTATACGCATGCGGCGGCGACGGAACGTTCAACGAATGTGTCTGCGGCGCGGCTGAGCTTGAAAATGTCGCGCTGTGTCCCTTCCCCACCGGCACGGGGAATGACTTTTGCCGTATGTTCGGCGAAGAAAGCGAGCTATACCGCGAGCTTGACGCACTTTTGGACGGCACGACACGCAAAATTGACCTTATCCGGGTCAACGACCGCTGGTGCAGTAACATTGCCTCCGTCGGAATTGACGCACGTATCGGCACAGACGTACACAAATACAGCCATCTCCCACTTATCGGCGGTGCGGCGGGCTACGTCGTGTCGGCAGTTGTGAACATGTTCAAGGGCATCAGCCGCAACATGTATATAAAATGCGGAGACTACTACGCCGAGGGTAGACACACCCTTCTTTGTGCGTGCAACGGACGCTTCTACGGCGGCGGCTTCAACCCCACGATGGACGCGCGTCCCGATGACGGCGAACTGGACTTCATCATAGTGCGCCGAGTGAGCATATTCACCTTCGCGCATCTTATCGGCAAGTATGCCGCCGGTCGCGCCGATGAATTTCCCAAGTATGTCACGCACCTGAAAGGAACGCAGATCGAAATCGGCTTTGATGACAAGGAAGTCATAAATGTCGACGGCGAGGGCATTTTCGCCAAGCGTGTGACGATGACGCTCGTTCCCGGCGCGGCGCGGCTCATAGTTCCCTTGGGTACTATGAGC
>CAZBYU010000274.1:0-2122 GCA_964496235.1 uncultured Oscillospiraceae bacterium
GACGAAAAGACATCGAGCAAGAACGAATGATTTTTTACATACATAAACCTGCCGACGTGCCCGATGACGAATTTATCATCGATTCCGAGTTCGGCACGTTTTTTAGAGCGAACATCGGACAAAAACGAAAAGCTTGAGGTGTCGATCGAGTTTTTGACGATCATATACGGTGCTCCGCCGAACATCCAAACTCCGGCGGCGGCACTGCATGCGAGAAGATGGGTCGCATATTTGGGTATCGAGTGCATATAGAACAGCTTGATCGGGTATTTGAGGTCTTTATCCTGATACGAACTGTGACTGTGGGCTATACGCACGGGAACTCCGTGACGCTTTGCCTCTTTTAATATGACCGAGCTCATACAGTCGCGGTGGACATGAATGACCTGATATTCTCTATGCGTGTCAAAGAAGTTTGCAAGCTCTTTTCGGTATGACGGATTCCACGGAACAAGTCGTGAGATGCGATATATCCTGCCGCCCATCGCCTCGATCTCGTCATCGTAATCGGCGCGATCTGATCGGTGGACGAGAAAATCAAATTGAACACGATCTCGATCGATGTTTCGATAATAATTCATCAGCATAGTCTCGAGACCGCCGCGATCCATATAATTTACGACCTGCAGAACTCGCAGAACGCCATTATCGTTTGTCATGTGAGCCTCCGAAAAAATCACCATGTTTGGAGCTGAACAAGGCAGAAGAGGAGATAGCATGTGACCGAGATACCGACGAGGATATTCCGAAACAATCTGTCTCTGAACAGGTTATTCATCTCCCACGGGAGCAGAATATAGCTATAGAGCGATGTATATATCGGCAAACGACCGATATATATGCCACTTGTGAAGATCGAGATGATATAGATGCCCATCGTGACGATCGATGCGTTGGTGCAGAAATTGATTAGCGGATCGTCGAGCGACCGTATCTTTTTTATCTCCAAAAGCGAGATCAGCGCGGGGACGGAATAGACAAGGACGCGAAGGATATTCGTTCCGTCATCCTGATAATATTTCCAGTCGCTGACAGCATTTTTATATTGTGTATCCTCCATCAGATCCTCGAGGATGTCGGTAAATCCGTCGATAAACAGGACAGCGACGAGAGTTATCGTGAGGAACAGAAGGGTCTTTTTATTCCACGCCTTTCCCTGTATAATAAAGAGGACGGGTATCATGATCAGTGCCGACTGATGGAACGTGATGCAAGCAGGATGAATGCAAGAGCGGGAAGCCATTTTTTTCGCACCATGAAGCTCGTCGCGGCAAAAATTATCGTGACCGCGATAAACTGACGCATTCCGTTGAACATCCAAGAAAGGTAATCGGTGGATGCAACGAAAAAGAAGATCGACAAAAGGTAATTTGACGAATATTTTCTGAAAACGCAGGCAAGGCAGGTGCTTTGGAACGCCGCTATGATCGCAAGATAGACCTGCGGACGGTAGCCGATAAAAAGCTTTATAATGCCGCCGAGAACGGTAAATCCCGGGTCTTTTTGTATCTTCGGGAGGTATGTGATAAGTCCCGATACCGTGCTCGGAAGCTGTTTGAACGCATTCTTATACGCCCATGTATCACCGATATTTCCGCGCATTGCCGCACCGATAAAGATCGGCAGAAAAACAATTACGGCAAACACCATAGTTGTTCTGTAGGCAGCTCGCCCGAGGACGATCTCTTTATGTGTCGTATTCAGGATAAACGTGACGAGGAACATCGCGATCATCCAAGCCAAAATAGCCAAGGTATCGATCACTTGATCTATCCCCCGATCCCGTTTTTCACGATAGTTGTGGTCTGCTTTACGACATCACGGCGATCGAAATGCTTTTCGACAAGCTCTCTGCCAAGGTGTCCCATTTCGGTGCGCTCGGCAGGTGTCATATTTGCAAATTTTCGCATCGCATCGGTCAGAGACACGACATCATGCGTGGGGCAAAGTATGCCGCTGACACCGTCATCCACTGCCTCCCGACATCCGGGAATATCGCTTGTGATCAGTGCCCTGCCGACAGCCGCACCCTCAAGCAGGACATTGGACATACCCTCGTGCCAAGACGGCATGACGACGGCGTCGCAGGCGGCGTAATAGGGCTTGGGGTCGGTGCGGAATC
>CAZBYU010000275.1:0-2108 GCA_964496235.1 uncultured Oscillospiraceae bacterium
AAATGAAGGAAAGGTTGTCGCCGAACATTGCCCCGCCCATGACCGTGCCGATGATAAGCGGCAGGGAGATGCCGGAGTTGATTGCAATTTCGACGGCGATAGGGGTGATAAGCGTTATCGTGCCGACGGACGTACCCATCGCGGTGGAGACAAAGCAACTTATGATGAACACAGCGGCAACGGCGTATTTTGCCGGGATAACGCTCAGCAGGAAGTAAGCCACGCTCTGTGCGCTACTGCGTCCGACAACGCCGACGAATATACCGGCGGCCATGAATATAAGTATCATGGTGACGATGTTCTTGTCGCCTATTCCGCGTCCCATAAGCTCCAGCTTGTCGTCAAAGCTCAGAGCCTTGTTTTGAAGGCACGCCGCAACAAGCGCGATGAGAAACACAACTACTATGGGGATTGAGTAAAACCCCATTTCGATTTTCAAAACATACTCGAATACTATGCCCAGCCCCAAGTACAGCACAAGGAATATGCCGATCGGCAACAGGGCTTTTGCATTGCCTTTTTCCACGGTTGAATCCTCCGATTTATTTCTCTTTTCACTGCGTTTTCGCACAGCTCGGTTATTTTAACATATATTTTATGTTTTGCCAATCAATTCATTCGATTTTTTGAAGAAAATCCGCCATTCGCCGCTTAAAATCACGAAAGAGGGCGTTTTGACCTCTGTCTACTCGTTTTCGTTCTGCTTTATACCGTGCATAAATCCATCAAGCGCGTTTGTGTGTATATCCCCGGCGATCACTCTCTGTCCCTTGATATATAGCGTTATGTAAACATCGTCCTCGTATCCGGAATAGTTTGTCACGCGATAAGTGTAGCGTGTACAGTCTTGACCGAGATAGCGGCGCAGGTCATACCCCTGTTTCAACTGCATTTCATTGTAATCGCGCATTACGCCGTCGAGAGCTTCCGGCAAGGTCACGCTTTTGCATTCCTCGCTTGCACTGTCTATCTCCCAACCAAGCTCCGTGATGAACGTCTCTCGACCCTTCAATGTGGAAAGCCCGGTCTCGTTTGCTCTGTAGGCATACAGCCACTTTGCCAGTATGGCAATGAAAAGAACCAGCGCGCAGACAAATATTATAGTGAGTGCCTTTTTCTTTGTAAACGCAACTGCTTTGTTCAGCATAATCGCACCTCCGTCGGGTAATATGCTTAATCCTATTCAAAAATCCGAAGAAGTATGTTATAATGATAAAATGAATAGTGTATGTAAGAGCAGAGGAGGCGGAGAATATGGCACTTGTAAGGCTTGATAAATACCTTGCCGATATGGGCATTGCCGCGCGTAAGGAGTTGAAAGCCATCATACGCTCAGGCAGGGTGGCGGTCGACGGTGCGACTGTGATATCGCCAGATGCAAAGCTTGACGCGGACACCTGCCGTGTCACACTTGATGGAGAAGAGCTTAAGTATTCCCGCTTTCATTATTATATGCTCTATAAGCCCTGCGGCGTTGTCACCGCGACGGAGGATAAGCGACAGGGTACGGTGCTGGAGCTTCTCACGCCGGAGCTTCGGCGCATGGGGCTTTTCCCTGTGGGTCGGCTCGACAAGGACACAAGCGGCTTATTGCTCCTCACGGACGACGGCGAGTTTGCCCACCGAGTAATATCGCCGAAATCCGGGATAAAAAAGCTCTATTATGCCGAGGTGGACGGTGCGTTGTCACACGATGATGTCCGCGCCTTTGCCGAGGGTATAGTCCTTCGTGACGGAACGCACTGCCTTCCCGCAAGGCTTGAAATAATAAGCGAGAGAGAATGCACGGTGGAGGTTATGGAGGGGAAATATCACCAGGTGCGCCGTATGCTCGCCTCGCGCGGCACTACAGTGACATGGCTAAAGCGGCTCTCTATCGGCGGGCTGCAGCTTGACCCGGATATGCGCGAGGGGGATTTTCGTGAACTTGACCAAAGTGAAATTACTTTGGTATATATTGAAAAATGACGGAAACCGACCTCAATTTTTTGTGATTTTTGAGCGTAAAAACGACAATGAGAAAAAAATTCACAAAAAACAGATACGATTTCTATTGAAAATAACGTAAAATCGAGTTATTATGTATAAAGATAAATGCGGAGTTGTAG
>CAZBYU010000276.1:0-2083 GCA_964496235.1 uncultured Oscillospiraceae bacterium
TTGCCCCCTCAAGCTCCCCCGCTACTCTGTTGTTTTCACTTGAAGCATAGTTTTTTGACAGACTGAACACGGCTCGGAACAATCCGAGCCGTGTTTTTAAGTAAGCTACAGTCTGTCAGTCTATATGTATGACCTTTTGAGTCAAATCGTCGGCTGTGATGTTAACATTGTGATACCGTTCGCGTTTTACGCTTGCTCCGCCCAGGTTTATCGCGTTCTTGGGGCAGTATTGCACACAGCTGAGGCACTGCATACAGTCACTTCCGATGACGGCTTTGCCGTTTTCAAGGCGAATATTACCACGCGGACAGAGGCGGACGCACTGACCGCAAGCAACACAGTCATCACCGACGCGCATTTTTGCCGCTTTTTTGCCGGAGAGCGTCGGCCACAGACCGTACTCAAGCTTGTTGAGGGGGTTGTTAGGCGGACACTTGTCACGGCGGCGGGCAGAGAGGATTTCATCGGCAACCCTTGCCGCAAGCTTTTCCGAGCGCGACTGCGCCAGTGCAGGCGTGAGCGGCGGGAGCATCATAATGTGCGGCATGAGCCATATGGCGGAACACTGGTGGCTTATCCCCGCCCAATAGTCCAGCCGGACAAGCTCATTGAGCCTGTAAAGCCCGGTGCCGAGATAACCGGCGTAGCTACACACGCCGAAGGTGTAAGCGTTGGGTGCGAGCTTAATGCCGGCGACATACTTCTCCACGTCGCCGGGCAGACCGCCGGCGTAGCACGGAAAGACGAAGCCGACGCGCCGTGCCTCGCTCACGTCCTTTACGGCGGGTTCGGAGCGCATCATAACAATATCCGTGTCACCGAGCTTTTTTGCGATGTTTTTTGCAACGTCCAGGCAGTTGCCGCTACCGGAAAAGCAAAATATGACGTTTTTGCTCATTATTTTCCTCCGTTTCATTCTATTTTTGTTGCTTCACTTATTTGCCGTGTACTGATATGCTAATTTTACCGCAATGTTAGGTGCGTTACAATATACAATGTACGAAGGAATGTTTGAAATCAGCCGATAACGTCGGCAAATACGCGCAGGGCGTTCTCAGAGCAGATAAGGTCGATCTCATCGTCGGTGAAGCGTTCTTCCATCGCCTCGGCAAGCGTGACAAGCCCGGTGCAATCGCCTATCTCCAGCTTGCAGTCTATTCCGTCAAAGTCCGAGCCGAGGGCAACGCTTTCCACACCGGCTTTATTGCGTATATAGTCCATGTGGGCGATTATATCCGAGGTGGGGGTATAGTCCTCACGTCCGTTCAGGAATGCGGAATAGAAATTCACGCCGACAACGCCGCCATGCTCCGCCACGGCACGGAGCTGTTCATCGGTGAGATTGCGCTGATGCGGGCAAAGTGCGCGGGCGCAGGAGTGAGACGCGATGAAGGGCTTTTTCGTATAGCGAGCCACGTCCCAAAAACCGCCCTCGGAAAGATGAGACACGTCGCATATCATGCCCAACTCCTCCATGCGCGTCACCGCCTCAATGCCGAACGGCTTCAAGCCGCGTGAATGCTCGGCGGTATTTTTGGAATTGGGGTAGCCGAGGGAGTTTTCATAGTTCCAGGTCAGTGCCACCATGCGTACACCCCGCGCATACAGCTCGTCGACACGCTCTATTTTTCCGCCAAGCGGAGCGGCATCCTCCACGGTCAGCATGGCGGATATCTTGCCCTCACGGATATTCCGTTCTATATCGGCAACGGAACGCACCGGGGCAATATACTCGCCAAAGCGCGACATCTCGCGGTCAAATATATCCGCCATGGCGTTGAAAAGCTCATACGCGCCAAGGGTGACACCGTTTCTCTCGGCACACTCATGCGTAGCAATGAACGCCGCAAAGCACTGCACCATCGCCCCGCCGCGGCGGAGCTTATCGAGGTTTATATGCCCGCCGAGTTCATCAAGCCCCTTTTTTTGCAGATACATTTCAAAAACACTGTCACAGTGCAAATCGACAAAACGCATATTGCTCATTTTTCCGTAATCCTTTCTCTTTCTATCCGGATTCTACTTGCGCGGCGGGCTTATGTCAAGCCCGAGGGGTTAATTTGCAATTAAAACTTGCTAAAAG
>CAZBYU010000277.1:0-2077 GCA_964496235.1 uncultured Oscillospiraceae bacterium
CTTATCGGCTATCTTCTCTGCCTCGCGCTCCGTGTCATTGCCGTGAACACCGAGCAGAACCAGAAAACCCTGCCCTATCTCGCCGTGTGTTTTGCCCTCTATCTCCACCGAGGCGGAGCGCACTCGCGTGACTACTGCTCGCATGCTGTTTTCTCCTTTATTCTCTCTGTTTTTCTCTCGTTTGTTCCGTTTGCTCCGTATGCTCTTTCATTATAATGTATGCGTGTGTCAATTCATGCCGTTCCTCGTCACATGCGTAACGCCGGGTATACTCGTCAGACGCGCCATGATATATCTGAGTTCCGCCGCGCTTTTAACCTCCAGCGTTATCGTGCAAGTGCCTATACCGGCGGAATTGTCACGCGCGGAGAGGTTTCTGACCTTGGCGTTGAGGCTATTTAGCACGGTGGCAATGTCCATGACCAGGGCCTGTCTGTCCTTGGCAATGATAATGATGGTGGTGACATAGCTGTCGGTTATCTGATCTGCCCACGACACGTTGACCCAGCGTCCGTCGTTCTCCGGCTGTTTCAGGTGCTTATGATAGTTTTCGCAGTCGCAACGGTGTATGGACACGCCCTGTCCGCGAGTGATGAAGCCGACAATGTCATCTCCCGGCACGGGGGTACAGCAGCGCGAGAACTTGACAAGGCAGTTTGAAAGACCCTCGACAAGTATTCCGTGTACCGCTTTGCCCTGTTTGCGGGCGGTCTGCTCGCGCCGCTCGGCGGCCTCGGAGAGCTTATCCACAGCGGTTTTCTTGTCGGTCTTTGCATTGGCGCGGACAAGCTCGTCCTTCAGGCGGTTTGCCGCGCGTTGCGCCGTCACGCCGCCGTAGCCTATTGCGGCGTACAAATCGTCGGTCGTGGCAAAGGACAGACGTTTGAGTATGGGGGATATTATCTCCTCGTCAAGCACGTCATCGAGAGTAAGCTCATTATGGCGAAGCTCATCTTCAAGCATGGCGCGACCGCGTATCACGTTCTCCTCGCGCCGCTCTTTCTTGAACCACTGCTTTATCTTCGTGCGTGCCGAGCCGCTTTTCGCCATGCTCAGCCAGTCGCGTCCCGGTCCGGAGGCGGATTTCGACGTGCGTATCTCGACGATATCGCCGTTTTGCAGAGTGTGGTCATAGGTGACGATACGCCCGTTCACCGTCGCGCCGACCATGTGGTTGCCGACATCGGAGTGTATGGAATAGGCAAAGTCGATGGGCGTGGCACCGGCGGGTAGGTTTATCACGTCGCCCTTGGGGGAGAAGACGAAAACCTCATCGGAGAACATGTCTATCTTGAGATTGTGGAAAAAGTCGGTGGCATCGGAGTCCTGCTGGCTTTCAAGAAGACGGCGCACCCACGCAAACTTGTCCTCATCGCCGAGCTTGACGACGTTGCTCCCGTCGCCCATCTTATACTTCCAATGTGCCGCCACGCCGTATTCAGCGGTATGGTGCATATCCCAGGTGCGTATCTGCACCTCAAAGGGTATGCCCTCTGAGCCGATGACTGTCGTATGCACGCTTTGATACATATTTGGCTTCGGCGTGGAGATATAGTCCTTGAATCTGCCCGGTACGGGCTTGAACATATCGTGGATAACGCCGAGGACGTTATAGCAGTCGGGTATGGTGTCGACGATGACGCGGAAGGCGCACAGGTCGAATATGCCGTTCATGCTCAGATTCTGCGCGTACATCTTGCGGTAAATGCTGTAGACGTGCTTTATGCGGCAATATATTGTCGCCTCCACGCCCTCGGCATTCAGACGCGTCTGTATCTTATCCTCCATGGACGACATGAAGCTTTCCAGCACGGGCATTTTCTCTTCAAGCGAGCGGGTGATCTCCGAATAGCCTGCGGGGTCGAGATATTGAAGAGAGAGGTCCTCAAGCTCCCACTTGGCGCGTTGCATACCGAGGCGGTGTGCAATGGGGGCGTATATCTCCATCGTCTCCAAGCTCTTCGAGCGTTGCTTTTCAGGGGTCTGATACGCCATGGTACGCATATTGTGCAGACGGTCGGCGATCTTGATGAGAATTACGCGAATATCCTTGGCCATGGCCATGAGCATCTTACGC
>CAZBYU010000278.1:0-2072 GCA_964496235.1 uncultured Oscillospiraceae bacterium
GAGATAACGCCCGCCATGGAGCAGGCAACGACAACTGTGATAGTACCCTTGCCGCCGGCTTCAAGAGCCTCGAGAATTTTCGGAATTGTGATGCGGTTATCCTTGTCGAAGAGGCTGACGAAGATGGCGCAAATAATTGCAACGGAAGCGGAGAACTGCATGGTGCGCGTACCGCTGGAGACAAGCCAGATGAGAAGCACGAGCGGGGCGAGAAGGTAAATCTTCTTCAAAAGACCGCCAAGCTTGGGGAGCTGGTCACGCTCAAGACCGCGCAAACCGAGCTTTTTCGCCTCGAGGTGGACGGCGATGAATATACCGGTGAAGTACAGCACTGCGGGCAAAATAGCACGCGTGGCAACCTCGGCATAGGTGACGTTCATGTACTCTGCCATGAGGAACGCCGCCGCGCCCATGATGGGGGGCATTATCTGACCGCCTGTAGATGCCGCGGCCTCGACGGCACCCGCAAACTCGGGCTTATAGCCGAGCTTTTTCATCATGGGAATGGTGATAGAGCCGGAGCCGACGGTGTTTGCAACCGACGAGCCGGACACCATGCCCTCAAGCGCACTCGCGACGACCGCCGCTTTCGCAGGACCGCCGGCAAAGCCGCCGACAAGGGAGTTTGCAAGGTCAATAAAGAGAGAGGCTATACCCGTGCGCTCCAGGAACGCGCCAAAGATGATGAACACGACAATGTACTTGGCACAAACCTGCACGGGAGTACCCATGATGCCGCTGGTGGTATAGAAAAGGGTGTAGATAAGTCTCTTCAGACCGATGCCGGTGGAGAAGGTGTATATAAGCAACACGCCCGCAACACAGAGGATAGGCACACCGACACAGCGGCGGCACAGCTCCATGAGGACAAGAATGCCGACAACACCGATGACAACCTGCAGGGCGGTTATCTTCGCGGCACTGGTGAGAACACCGATAAGGCTGTCATAGCTCAGGCAGAAATAAAGGAAGCACGCCGCACCCACGATCATGAGAATGAAATCATACCAAGGGATATAGTTGTGGCGGACATGGTGCTTATTCGCGGGATAGGTGAGGTAACCCATGACAACGACAAACGCCAAAAACGCGGTCAAACGCTTTTCAAGCGCGGCAACGCTGAAAAGGGTGGAATAAATGCAGTAGAGAGAGAAAACGACCATTACAGCGCGGACGACGAGGGCAAGCTTGCCCTCCCATATACGCGTGTTTGACTCTCTGTCGTACTTACGCATCAGCTTCTCGACATCCTCCGCCGTGCCGACATCGACATACTCAATATCGGTGGTGGTGTCAACGACGGTCTCGGTGTCGATGACATGGTCAAAGAAGCCGTCATGCTTCTTATCGGACATACAAATCGCTCCTTAATTAAAATAGGCTTCTATAGTTGACGGAAGTCGAACACCTGTCAGCTATAAACAACGCTGCCGCTGCTTTTGGCAGCGGACGGCGTTAATATCGTGCTAAAAAACTGAGTGAATAACTCTGCGTTGCTTACTTCGTTGCAACCTCCAGACCCTGCTCGGCAAAGTACTTGGCGGCACCGGGGTGGTAGGGAACGCTGGTCATGCTTGCGGCAAAGGCAGTGTCAAGCTCTGCGGCCTTGCCGTGCTGGATAGCGTCGGGGTTATTGAAGATGGTGGAGACGAAGGAGTAAACCGCGTCATCGGAGACATCGTCACGCACGAGAACAACAGCGGCAACCGCGACGGTCTGGACATCTTCGGGCATGCTGTAGGTATCGGCGGGAACGGTGTAAGCGGAGTAGTACGGGGAGGCGGCGAGGAGCTTTTCAACATGCTCATCGTCGATGGCGACGAGGTAGACCTGACCGCTGGTGGAAAGGTCGGTGATCGCAGTGGTGGGGGCTCCGGCAACGATGAACGCCGCGTCGATCTTATTGTCCTTCAAGCTCTCGGCACTGTCACCGAAGCTCTGGTAAACGGGGTTGATGTCTTCAAGGGTCATGTCGTAGGCAGAGAGAACGTCAATTGCGTTGAAGTAAACGCCGGAACCCTGTGCGCCGACGGAAACATTCTTGCCCGCAAGGTCGGCAACGGACTTGATGT
>CAZBYU010000279.1:0-2035 GCA_964496235.1 uncultured Oscillospiraceae bacterium
CTTTAAGGTTTCCAATACAACACCGACAATAATAATCAGTGATGTACCACCAAAGGAAACATCCGCACCAAATGCGCCTGAGAAAAAGATTGGCACGATTGCCACAAAAGATAAACCGATTGCACCAATAAAGATGATACTGTTTAATACCTTTGTGAGGTAATCAACCGTCGGCTTGCCGGGACGAATACCCGGAATGAAGCCGCACTGCTTCTTCATATTCATAGATACTTCCTGCGGATTAAAGGTAATGGATGTGTAGAAGTATGCAAAGAAAATCAAAAGTGCAACATAAATCACTAATCCCAATGTATACTTAAACTCACCAAAGCTGTCAAAATTACACCATGAATTCTGATTAAACAGCTTCAAAATCTTCTGTGTCAGTGATGCACCATGACCGGACGCCGGCTGTACACCTGCAAATCCTGCAATAATAATTGGCATCTGGAATAAAGAGCCTGCAAAGATAACCGGAATAACACCCGCAGTATTTACCTTCAGCGGAATATGTGAGGACTGTCCGCCCACAAGCTTTCTTCCCTGCGTCTTCTTTGAATACTGCACATTGATTCTTCTTTCACCGTCCGAAAGAATAATGATGAATATTACCATACCGATGATAACGGCAAGGATAATAAGAGAAGCAAGCAATCCGTTCGTTACGTTGGACGCACCGGAAACAAACTTCTCATATAATGACATCATATCCTCCGGCATGCGGGAAACAATGTTGTAAAGAAGGATAATGGAAATACCATTTCCAACACCCTTTTCCGTAACCTGCTCACCTAACCACATTAGAAAAGCTGAACCAGCTGTCAGAGACACAACAATAACTGATATAGAGGTAAATGATACACCCTCTGTCAGGTATCCTGCATTTCCAAAGCCGATTGCCATAGCAGCACTTTCAACAACCGCCAATACAATAGATACATATCTGGTATACTCTGCAATCTTCTTTCTTCCCTCTTCACCATCCTTGTGAAGCTCCTCCAAACGTGGAATGGCGATTGTCAGAAGTTGCAGAATAATAGATGCCGTAATGTACGGTGTGATGTTCAATGCAAAGATTGACATCTGTGAGAAAGAACCACCTGTCAGCTGATTAAAGAAATCAAGTGAATTATTCTTCTCAAACCATTGTGAGATAACGGATGCATTTACACCCGGTACCGGAAGCTGGCAACCAATACGAACAATTATAAGTACGATAAACGTATACAGAATCTTCTTTCGGAGATCCTTAATCTTAAATGCGTTGCGCACTGTCTCAAACATTCTTAGATCACCTCAGCTTTTCCACCAAGAGCCTCGATCTTTTCTGCAGCACTCTTGCTGAATGCATTGACCTGAACGGTAAGCTTCTTAGTTAATTCTCCATTTCCGAGTATCTTAACTCCATCCTTAGGATTGCTGATGATTCCCTTTTCCAAAAGTGCTTCTACTGTTACAACATCACCGTCGTTGAACTTCTCTAACTTATCTACGTTAATTGCAACGATTTCCTTAGAGTTGATGCATGTAAAGCCTCTCTTTGGCAAACGCATGTAAAGTGGCAGCTGACCACCCTCAAAACCAGGGCGTGGAGCACCAGAACGAGCCTTCTGACCCTTGTGTCCCTTACCTGCTGTCTTTCCATTTCCTGAACCATGTCCACGACCTCTTCTGAAGTTGTCGCTCTGCTTTGATCCTTTTGCCGGACTTAATGTTGATAAATTCATTGTTTTACCTCCTAAAACTTGCGGTCTGTTTATGTGCTTCTCCTTCTGCACCAAACCATAATCACTAACGGGCACATCTGCTCATAAGGAGACACACCCTCGCTACAATACAATATATTAACATATACTCCCCTTGTTTGGCTAGTCCTTTTTTGAACAATTTCCTATAAAGTAAAAAAGCAGCAGCGGAAGCCTTCCCTTGCGGTAAGACCTTCGGCTGCTGCTTTTTATTTACGTCCTGTTATTAGATTTCCTCAACCTTTACAAGATGTCTTACATGCCAAACCATGCCCTTAACAGCATCGTTA
>CAZBYU010000280.1:0-2022 GCA_964496235.1 uncultured Oscillospiraceae bacterium
CCTTGCCGAGCTTTTTGCGGATAAGCTCAGTGCCGCCGAGCATGTTGCTCCACTGATCGTTGCCGCCAAACTGCATGTTGCACCCATAGTGCTGGAAGAGGTAATAAAAGTCATAGCTCTGCATAATCATGTAGTTGAACTCCAAGAAGCTCAGACCCTTTTCCATGCGCTGCTTATAGCACTCTGCACGAAGCATATTGTTAACGGAAAAGCATGCGCCGACTTCACGCAAAAGCTCAACATAGTTCAAATCAAGCAACCACTCGGCGTTGTTGACCATCTGTGCCTTGCCCTCGCCAAACTCTATAAAGCGTTCCATCTGCTTTTTGAAGCACTCGCAGTTATGGTCGATCACTTCTTTGGTCATCATGCTACGCATGTCGGTACGCCCGGAGGGATCGCCGATGTGACCGGTGCCGCCACCGAGAAGCGCGATGGGTCGGTTGCCCGCCATTTGCAGACGCTTCATGAGACAAAGTGCCATAAAATGCCCGACATGCAGAGAATCCGCCGTAGGGTCGAATCCGATGTAAAATGTGGCTTTGCCGTTATTGATAAGCTCTCTTATTTCCTCTTCGTTCGTCACCTGCGCGATAAGACCGCGTGCAACAAGCTCCTCGTAAATACCCATTTGTTTTCTCCTATATGTTTAATAATATTTATTCTTTACAAATAATCTTTTCCGCAAGCTCTGCCGCGTACTCGATAAGCTCAGAACAGCTGAATCCGGATTCTTTAAGCTCTGCACAGCGAACCATGCCGAATTCATTTGTAAATGCTCCTGTGCATTCTCTCGTCAACGCCGCTATTCTATCCTTAGTATCGGTGTTATCTTTGTCGTTATACGGATAGACAAGCCCGATTGCCATGACCGCGCCGCTGATTGCGCCGCATATTTCCCCGCAACGAACTCCACCGCCGAAACCACCGGACACGGCAAGTGCTGACGCGTCATCCAAGCGAGTATACTTGCCGCAGGCACATAAAACACTCTGCGCGCAATTGAAGCCGCTGTCGTGCAGTTCAGTCGCTTTTTCTTTAACTCCCACTAAATCGCCCCCTATGCTTAGTAATACTCAGCCCGCTATATGCTTGAAGGCTTCGGCAGCAGCCAGCTGTTCCTCAGCACTTGCGAGCGTGGTGTCTGTAATATGGTCTCCGCCGTGAAGCCTTGCAAGTTCTCTTCGGCGACCCTCGCGGTCAAGCCAATTGACCTCGGTGTATGTTCTTCCGTCACGCTCATGCTTCTCTATAAGATAATGACTGTCTGCCATGGCGGCAATCTGCGGCAAGTGCGTCACGCACATGACCTGCTTCCCTGCGGAAACGGAAAAAAGCTTCTCCGCCACGCGCTGTGCCGCAATACCTGAGACCCCGGTATCGATCTCATCAAAGATCATCGTACCAACCGGGTCATTTTCGGCAAAAACGTTTTTCATTGCGAGCATGATTCGGCTAAGCTCACCGCCGGAGGCAATCTTGCTTATACGACCGAGTTGTTCGCCGGCGTTTGCCGACATGATGAATCTCGCACTCTCCGCGCCGTTTGAGTCAAAGCCCGGCTCGGTCTCGACAGGTATGAACTCAACGGCAAAACGGACGGACTGCATATTAAGCTCGCGAAGCTCAGTGACGATACGCACTTCAAGCTCTTTCGCTCGCTCTCGGCGCACCGAACCGAGCTTTTTCGCCGCACCTTGGCACAACGCAATCTGCTTTTCAAGATCACGGTTTAGCTTTATGAGCCTGTCATCGGCGTATTCGATATCATCAAGCTTCCTTCTACACTCGTCAAGATATACCGAAAGCTCCGCATCGGAGCGGGCATATTTGCGTTCAAGTTTATTTATAAGCGAAATGCGGGATTCGAGATTGTCATATTCCTCCGGCGAAAAATCAAGCCCATCACGGAAATCACGCAGACGCTCAGCCGCGTCAGAAAGAGCAAATGCCGCATCGTTTATTCCACTCGCCGCCGCTTCAAGCTCGGGCGCAAGTGCGGACGCACGTGAGGCGTAATAC
>CAZBYU010000281.1:0-2020 GCA_964496235.1 uncultured Oscillospiraceae bacterium
TCATTATCTCCCTCGGTGTTGCGGTCATCATCGGTATAATCGGTTACAGCATGGTTCAGGCCGGTGCGCTCGCCATTCCCGCCTCCGAGGCCGAAGCAGAAAACCTCATCGTCAACTCTGCCGCACTTCTGTCCACCAAGAATGCTCCTCTTGCCCTCGTTGCAGGTATCATAATCGCCGGTATTCTCGCCGCGACAATGTCCACCGCCGATGCACAGCTTCTCGGCGCGGCATCGGGCGTGACGCACAATATACTCAACAATGTTATGGGCTTGAAGCTTAATGACAAGACCTCTATGCTCATCGCTCGTATAACCGTTGTCATCGTTGCGGTTCTCGGTGTCATCTTCGCCGCCGACCCCAACAGTTCTATCTTCCGCGTTGTCAGCTTCGCTTGGGCGGGCTTTGGCGCGACCTTCGGTCCGGTAATGCTGTTCTCGCTGTTCTGGAAGCGTTGCAACTATCAAGGTGCAATCGCCGGTATGCTGAGCGGCGCGGCAACAGTGTTCATCTGGAAATACCTCGTTGCCCCTCTCGGCGGCATTCTCTCGATATACGAGCTTCTCCCCGCGTTCGTTGTATCGAGCATTGTCATCGTCGTTGTAAGCCTTTGCACCAAAGCCCCCGAGAAAGAAATCGTGGACATCTTCGATAGCGTCAAAGCATAAAACAATCACAATTCACTCCAAGTGGTATACGGTGAATCCGAGACTGTTCGGATTCACCGTATTTTCATTCCATTTTTATAGACATCAGATATCAATTATGTTATTATTGGTATATCGTAATAATTAGGAGCTGTTGTCATGAAAAGGAATAGTTCAACATGGTTGCCTTTCTACACTCTGCTCGCGCTGTTTATCGCGCTGTTTATCGCGCTGTTTATCGCGCTGTTCACGCTTGTCGGGTGCAGTGGGCGAAGCGAAGTAACAGAGGCTGACGATGCCGCCACGGAAACACCCTCACCCACGCCACGTGTACCAACCTTGACGCTCGCAGGCGAAGATGTGTTTGAATCTCCGTGCGGTATTTCTTTCGTTGAGCCGGGTTACTCAGCTATTTCGCCGGATGGTGCGGATATCACAGCCGATGTTGTATGCACAGGTGAGGTCGACTCTATGACACCGGGCGAGTATCTGCTATCGTACAGCATTAGGTTTGACGGCGAAAACTACGAAGTCACGCGAACAGTTCGCGTGGCGGAGGTTGGATATCCCGAGCCTGTAGAGCCGACGGAAAAGGTGCTGTATCTCACATTTGATGACGGTCCTTGTGCCAACACGCCGGAGCTGTTGGACACCCTATCCCGGCACAACGCAAAAGCGACCTTCTTCGTCATCACCGGCAACAACCCATATCTCGACACGATTCTTCCGCAGATCTCCGCCGCGGGACACAGTATAGGTGTTCACTGCGTGTGCCATGAATATGACACGCTCTATTCTTCATCTTCCTATTATCTAAACGATCTCATCTCCGCACGTGAGCGCGTACACGAGCTGACGGGAGAATATGTGTCCCTTTGCCGCTTCCCCGGCGGAAGCACCACGGCATATCATAAGTTGAACAACCGTGAAAAGGACGCGTGGAACACCGTGACGGCTCAACTTGAGTGCATGGGCATACAGTATGTGGATTGGAATATAGGACCTGAAAATGACACGAACAACGCCACGTCTTCTTTGAGTACGGTGAAAAGCTTCGTGCCGAAGTACAGCATACCCGTGACGCTCCAGCACGACACGCGGCTCTACAGCGTCAAAGCAGTGGAGTCCATACTGCAATGGGGCGAGGAAAACGGATATACGTTTTTAGGGCTGGACAACACCGTCCCAGCTGTACACGCAAATTGAGTCAGAATAACATACGGTAATAAATAGTATAATAGCGGCACAAATCCACTGTATATGGTTTGTGTCGCTATTATACTGTTACAGCTTTTCTTTATAGCTCACGTTATTCGGTTAAAAGCTCTTTGACTTCTTTTTCTGTATACACCGTCGCGCCGAGGAGGCGGAGG
>CAZBYU010000282.1:0-2013 GCA_964496235.1 uncultured Oscillospiraceae bacterium
AAGCCTGTAGCGGTCTTTCACCGCCAAGTTATTACGCGTGCCGAGCACACTAAAAATAAGACCTACGGGCAGTTCAAGCGGAACTGTTCCGTAGGTCTTTTTCTGTGGTTACTGCGAGGCAAATTTTATCAATGTCACTGTTATTTTCGGATTATATAATCAAATTTATCCGTCAGATATTTTTCGTAATCAATACGCAATACCCCTTCTGTACAGTTATGATAGCACACTCGACCTGCCCAACCGACATAGCATATCTCGCCGTCTTCTAAAAGAGCAATAATATCGGTTGTTTCTTTCTCGGTCGGTTTTGCTCCGCCGAATGTAAGTCCCTCAGCTTCTGCATTTTGATAAAACTGCTTGCAGACATCTGAATTCCTCATAAAGAAATATACCTTGTTTTCCGAGTTGATGAATTGTTTGATGGTTCGCATAGTTTTGCACTCCTTAAATAATTTATTCCCACAAGAGTGCAAAAAGCAATCCCATCGCCACGACAGGATTGCTGATTTTCTGTAATGATCCCATCGTTCAAGCATTAGCACCTTGCCTTTCGGTAGGTTGCTGTGCGGTCACAGGGCTTGTCCCTCACGCACTCTTCATAGGTTGAAGTTATTATATCACTATCTGATATGTTTGTCAATGATTTTTTAATTCGCCTCGATACTCAATTTTTAATTCGCCTCGATACTCAATGCCGTTGCATTCGCAATACATTTCGAATGTGCCGTCATATCCTTCTGGGTAAATCTGTTGAATTTTACCCCAATCTCGTCGAAGATTAATACCGTCAACTTGATCTGCATCCATCAATGATTCAAGATCTGTAAAAAGTTCGACTGTGGAATCATACAAACCACATCTACTAAACTGAATACAATCTGAATATTTGAGTATGATGTACTCTTTGACAACGCCCTCAAAATTGATATAAAAGCCTGCATTAGCAGGTGATGCATCAAATATCCGTTTAAATTCACTGTATTTAATCATAATTATTATGCGCCTGTGCTGTTATTCTTTCGCCTTTGTCAAAATCTTTATTATTGCTTTGGCAATACAATCGATTTCAGCTAAAGTATTTTCTTTGCTCAATGATATTCTTATAGTTCCTTTGGCATAATCAGGGCTTGCATGAATAGCATTGAGCACATGTGACACTTGTGTGTTAACTGTATCGCAGGCCGCACCAGTCGAAACACTTATACCCATTAAATCCAAACGATGAAGTAGTGCTTCTCCATCAGTACACTTGAAAGACAAACTGACATTACCGGGAATATGGTAAGAGCCGCCGTTTCTAACAAAATCCAAGCCCGAAGAGGTTAAATAATCTATCAGACGAGATTCTATCCTTGCAATGTAGCGAATACTTTCATCCAAATGATCACAATTGTTTTTGAGAGCAACAGCCATTCCAACAATCGAAGCGACATTTTCTGTACCTGCACGTATGCCAAGCTCTTGTGCTCCACCACTTAAATATGAGCTGATTGGAGTTCCTTTTTTGATGTATAAAAATCCAATGCCTTTCGGTCCATTGAATTTATGAGCAGATGCGGATAACATATCCACTCCAAGTTCTTTTACATCAATATGAATGTGTCCAACAGCTTGCACGGCATCTGTGTGGAATAACGCTCCATTGCTGTGAGCCACTTCACACAGCAATTTAATTGGCTCAATTGTACCAATCTCGTTATTGGCAAGCATAACGGAAACAAGGCGAGTGTGTGGTGTAATTACGGAATTAAGGGATGCTTCTGTAACAACACCTGCATTCGTAACGGGTAAATACGCAACAGGATACCCAAGCTTTTTAATATCTTCGCAAGCTCGCAAAATCGCATGATGTTCAATTTGCGAGGTTATGACTGCATGTTTTTCAAAGTCAGTCAAAGCGATGCCTTTAATTGCCCAGTTATCGCTTTCTGTTCCGCCGGAAGTAAAGAATATCTCTTCCGTCTCGGCATTGATGCACTGAGCAATTATGGCACGTGCTTCCTTCAAGGC
>CAZBYU010000283.1:0-1999 GCA_964496235.1 uncultured Oscillospiraceae bacterium
CCATCGGCTATACCATGGTCTACGGCATACTGCGTCTTATAAACTTTGCCCACGGTGATATTTTCATGATGGCCGGCTTTTTCATGGTCTACATGAGCGCGACAATGCCCATGGCAGTCGCCATTCCGCTCGTTCTGCTCATGACGGTTCTGCTCGGCTTTTTCATCGAGCGTGCGGCGTATAAGCCGCTCCGTTCCGCACCGCGTATGTCCGTCATGATTTCCGCCATCGGCGTGAGCTATCTTCTGCAAAACCTTGCAACCTACATCACCGGCGGTCTTGCCCGCGCTTATCCCGAGATAAGCTTCTTGAAGGGTACGTTTATGCTCGGTGATCTCAAAATCAAGGTTATCACCGTTGTCACTCCCGTGATGACCATTCTCCTTGTCGTCGCGCTGGTTCTTTTTATAAACCACACCAAAACCGGTATGGCCATGCGTGCTGTCTCCAAGGACTTTGACACTGCCCGCCTCATGGGTATCCGTGTCAACGGCATAATCTCCGTCACGTTTATCATCGGCTCGTTCCTTGCCGGTGTCGGTTCTATACTTTACTTCACAAACTACGGTCAGGTCAGTCCCACCATCGGCGCGATGCCCGGTCTTAAGGCGTTTGTCGCGGCGGTGTTCGGCGGCATCGGCTCTATCCCCGGTGCTGTCCTCGGCGCATATATAATAGGTATCTGCGAATCTCTCATAAAGGCGAACGACTCCATTGCGATATTCAGCAATGCCTTTACCTTTGCCCTTTTGATTCTTGTTCTTTTGTTCAAGCCCAACGGAATGTTCGGCGAAAAGCTTACGGAGAAGGTGTGATGTTATGATAAAGCTTAATAAGAAAAGAGATTTTATCCTCTCCGCCGTGCTTATCGTTGTCATACTCGCCTTGCTTTTCTATGTCGATGAGTATCAGCATTATTCCATGCTTGCCTCCGTTATTCAAAAGGCGGCTATCTACTCACTCCTTGCGGTGTCCATGAACCTTTTGACGGGCTTCACGGGGCTTTTCTCCCTCGGTCAGGCGGGCTTCATGATGCTCGGTGCGTATACCTACGCAATTTTGACCATTCCTCTTGAACAGCATGCGAGCGTCTATCAGTATTTCAACGGCGGTGTCGTGAACGTCTGCCTGCCCGCCTTTGTCGGCGTTATTCTCGCGGGGCTTGTGGCTGTAGTGTTTGCGTGGCTTGTCGGTAAGCCCTGCCTGAAGCTGAAAAGTGACTATCTTGCCATTGCGACCCTTGGCTTTGCCGAGATTCTCCGCGCTCTCATTCAGTGGGATGTCCTCGGTCCTGTCACAAACGCCTCCAACATACTAAAAAAGTTCCCCAAGTTTGACAGCATAATCACCCCGGTCATCATCTCGGCGTTTTGCATTTTCCTCATAGTTCTGCTTATCAACTCCTCTTACGGTCGTGCCTTCAAGGCCATTCGTGAGGACGAGATCGCTGCCGAGGCTATGGGCATAAACCTTGCCAAGACCAAGATGCAGGCGTTTCTCACCAGTGCCTTTTTTGCCGGTATCGGCGGTGCGCTCCTCGCCATGTTCCAGGCGAGCGTTCAAGCGCGTTCCTTCACCTCGGCAATGACCTATGAAATCCTGCTCATCGTCGTCATCGGCGGGATAGGCTCTGTCACAGGCTCTGTGCTGGGAAGCTTTTTGTACATCGCCTGCTCCGAGTGGTGGTTGCGCTTCCTCGATGACTCGCAGACCTACCTCGGCGTGAATATTCCGTTCATGCGCGGCGGCTTCCGTATGGTGGTGTTCTCCGTTGTCATCATGCTCATCGTTCTCTTCTACCGTCAGGGCATCATGGGTACGAAGGAGTTTTCATGGCAGGGGATAATAAACTTCTTCAAGAAGCTCTTCAAGAAATCCGACAGAAAGGCGGCGCACGACAATGGCTGAAAACGTTCTCCATATTGAAAACATAACCATGCAGTTCGGCGGTGTCGTAGCTGTCAACAACCTCAATCTAGATATCGAGCAGGGGCAGATC
>CAZBYU010000284.1:0-1983 GCA_964496235.1 uncultured Oscillospiraceae bacterium
AAAAACTCGCCCCACACCGTGCCGCGACCGCGCCTGACGACCTTGACGGTGCTGTAATAGAGTGCTGTGCATGCCGGACCTATCGTAAACACCGGCAGACAGCATATTCCCCATATTATACTCGCCACAATAAGCTGACCCACGGCGTTAAGCACGTCCCAGCCCCTCGATTCACCCTTCATGTCTACCTCCCGGAATGGATATACCGATTTCATCTTGCCACAATCTTAACCTTTACACGAGTCTTTGTCAACTTCGTGTATTTTTTATACTTATTATTGTGGAATAATTTCAGATTATATGCTACAATATCAGCCGAAAACTACGCATATTGAGGAGACAACAACAGCATGAACGATATAATCCTGCTCAAGCTCGGCGAAATTATCCTCAAGGGGCTTAATCGCCGCTATTTTGAGCAAAAGCTTATGGCGAACATTCGCCGCCGCCTATCCGGCATAGGCAAATTCCGCGTCTACTGCATTCAGTCCACCGTGTACGTCGAGGCGCAGGAGCCGACGGCGGATATGGACGCCGCCGTTGAGGCACTGAGACACGTTTTCGGCATAGTCGCCATCGTCCGCGCCGCCGCCTGCGAGAAGGACAAGGACGCTATCACCGCCCTTGCCAAGGAGTATCTGCGCGAAGAGCTTGAAAGTGCGGAGAGCTTCAAGGTGGAGTCGAAGCGCAGTGACAAGAGCTTCCCCATGACGAGCATCGAGCTGAGCCAGTATGTCGGCGGGGAGCTGAGCGAGGCATTTCCGAACGTGCGCGTGGACGTGCATGAGCCGGAGCTTATTGTACACATTGAGGTGCGTGATCTCGCGGCATATGTCCATGGCGCACCTATCCCCGGCGCGGGCGGCATGCCGGTCGGCTGTAACGGCACTGCGGTGACTCTGCTCTCCGGCGGCATAGACAGCCCGGTATCCAGCTATATGATCGCCCGCCGCGGCGTTCACCTTATCCCCGTACACTTCTTCTCCTTCCCCTACACCTCACAGCAGGCAAAGGACAAGGTTCTGGAGCTTGCACAGCTTTTGACGGCGTATTGCGGGCATCTCACGGTCGAGGTCGTTCCCTTTACGCATATACAGGAGGAGATACGCGACAAGTGTCCGGAGGAATACTTCACGCTGATAATGCGCCGGTTCATGATGCGAATTGCAGAGCGCATCGCGCTTGATAACAACGCCAAGGCCATCGTCACGGGTGAAAACCTCGGTCAGGTCGCAAGCCAGACCATGGAGGCCATGCGCTCGACACAGGCGGTTATAGGTCTCCCGGTTTTGCAACCGCTCATCGGCATGGACAAGGAGGAGATAGTCCGCCTTGCAAGAAAAATCGGCACGTTCGAGACCTCAATACTTCCATATGAGGACTGTTGCACCGTCTTCACACCCAAGCACCCGCGCACCAAGCCCAAACTGCACGACGTAGAGATCGCCGAGAGTGCGCTTGATGTGGACGCGCTCGTCGAAGAGGCGTTGCAGGGAATAGAGAAGGTGTCTCTCGGATGACAAAAAAGAGCTTTGACACGGAGATAATCTCCGTCGGAACGGAACTGTTGCTCGGTCACGTCACCAATACCGACGCACGTGACGTGTCGGAGGAGCTGTCAAAAATAGGCATCAACGTCCGCTATCACACCGTTGTGGGAGATAACCCGGAGCGGCTTCGCGCGTGCATAGAGCTTGCGAAGACCCGCGCGGACATCATCATCACCACAGGCGGCTTGGGTCCCACCTGCGACGATTTGACCAAGCTTATCGCGGCAGAGGCGTTTTCTCTCCCCCTTGTGGAAAACAAGCGCGAAACGGAAGGGCTGTACGAATATATCAAAAATTCCCGCGCCTTCACCGACAACAACTTCAACCAAGCCTTCCTTCCCGAGGGCTGTACGGTCTTCCACAACACCTGCGGCACTGCGCCCGGCTGTGCCTTTGAAAAGGACGGCAAGGTCGTTGTGATGCTACCCGGTCC
>CAZBYU010000285.1:0-1968 GCA_964496235.1 uncultured Oscillospiraceae bacterium
ATTTTTTCGCTGAGCTTTTCGCCACCGATGAGGTGGAAGTGTAGGTGCATGACGGTCTGTCCGCCGTCTTCGCCGCAGTTATTGATAACGCGGTAACCGCCGGTCAAGCCCTCGACCTTGGCGATTTGTGGTACAGCCTCAAACACATGGGCAACGAGCGCGGAATTATCCGCAGTAATGGCATCGGCACAGCAGACATGCTCCTTAGGAACAATAAGCACGTGTACAGGGGCTTGTGGGTTGATGTCACGGAAAGCGTAGACATGCTCGTCCTCATAGACCTTTGCAGAGGGAATTTCCCCTGCGATTATCTTGCAGAAAAGGCAATCGTTCATAGTTGCGTCTCCTTTACGTATATTCTCGAATCAGTCCTTGGCATTGCTGTTGACAAAATCGTCGACCGCCGCCATGGCATCATCAAGCTTCAAAAGGTTCTTGCACCCGCCCATTGCGGAATCGGGCTTGCCACCGCCCGAGCCTTCGCACAGCTTGGTAATGGTCTTTATAAGATCACCGGCGCGTACACCGCGGGCAATGGCGTTCTTGCCGCAGACAGCAAGCATGGTCGCCTTGTCATCGGCAGTGGCGGCGAGAACGGCAACGATGTTGGGATATCTGTCTTTGAGCTGATCGCCCATTTTGCGGATATCGGCGGCATTGACAGGCCCGTTGGTAATAGTTACGACCTTGAGACCCTTGATGTCCTTCGCGCCGTACAAAAGACGCTCCGCCTGACCGCTCATAAGCTGGTCTTTGAGCTTATCTATGTTCTGCTTGAGGTCATGGATCTCGACAAGGTTGCTCTCGACCCTTGCCATGATATCGACAGGACGAGTTTTGAGCTTGTCGGCAACCTTAGACATAGTGGAAGACATGGCGGAATACTTTGCAATGACCTCGCGCCCCGTCAACGCCTCTATACGGCGAACGCCGGAGGCAACAGAACCCTCGGAGGTAACAACGAACATACCGACCTTAGCAGTGTTGTCAAGGTGAGTGCCGCCGCAAAGCTCCATGGAGTAATCGCCCATTGTGATAACACGGACGCTGTCACCGTACTTCTCGCCAAAGAGCGCAGTCGCACCAAGCTCCTTCGCCTCGTCAAAGGACATTTCCTTTGTGGAAACGTCAACACCCTCGAGAATCATATCCGCCATGAGGGCATTGACGCGGTTAAGCTCATCAGAAGAGAGGGCGGAGAAGTGCGTAAAGTCAAAGCGGAGGCGATCAGGCTCAACAAGAGAGCCTGCCTGATGGACATGGTCACCTAGCACGGTACGCAAGGCACTTTGCAAAAGGTGCGTGGCGGAGTGTGCGCGGGATATGGCCTTGCGGCGTTCGCCGTCATAGCTGACGGTCAGCTTATCGCCGAGCTTCACTTCGCCGGAGGTGAGCTTGCCGTAGTGCATATACTTGCCGCCCTTGTTTTTAAGGACGTTTGTGACCTCGAAGCTCACGCCGTCGGCGGTCATGAAGCCATGATCTGCCACCTGTCCGCCCATTTCGGCATACATCACCGTGCGGTCAAGCACGATTATTGCCTCCGCGCCGGAGGTTATCGCGTCGCGCTGTTCACCGTCGGCAACTATGGCAACGACCTTGCCGACACACTCGGTATTATCATAGCCGACAAACTCGGTCTCGGGGATATCCTTGCCAAATTCCTGACCCGCCCAACCGAGGTCACCGAGAGCCTCACGCGCCTTGCGGGCGCGGACACGCTGTTCCTCCATTAGGGTCTTGAAGCCCGCTTCGTCGACGCTCATGCCGTCGTCCTCACACATCTCTATAGTGAGGTCAATGGGGAAGCCGTAGGTATCATAAAGCTTGAAAGCGTCCGCGCCGGAGAAGACCGTCTCGCCCTTTGCCTTATGCTCTGCGAGGAGATCCGCGAAGATCTTCATGCCGGCATCAATGGTCTTGGCGAAATTCTCTTCCTCGGTCTTGACGACCTTGGTGATATAGCTC
>CAZBYU010000286.1:0-1955 GCA_964496235.1 uncultured Oscillospiraceae bacterium
TTGAAAATTTTATAAAGGAGATGTAAGCCATGATTAAAGAAGCAATCGTAAAAATTGTAAATAAAGAAGATCTTACCTATGATGAGGCATATACAGTAATGAATGAGATAATGGGTGGGGAAACTACACCGACACAGAATGCAGCCTTTCTGGCGGCTCTTTCCACAAAGAGTGCAAGAGCCGAGACTACGGATGAGATAGCTGGCTGTGCAGCAGCAATGCGGGTACATGCAACGAAGGTGGAAACAGACATGGAGCTGTTTGAGATTGTAGGAACAGGCGGGGACAATGCTCATAGCTTTAACATATCTACAACCTCAGCCCTTGTGGCGGCAGCCGGAGGTATGAAGGTGGCAAAGCATGGAAACCGTGCAGCATCATCCCGGTGCGGAACTGCAGATTGTCTGGAGGAACTTGGGGTAAATATCAACCAAAGTCCTAAAAAGTGTAAGGAACTGTTAACGGAAGTAGGAATGTGTTTCTTTTTTGCGCAGAAATACCACACTTCCATGAAATATGTAGGTGCAATTCGCAAGGAGTTGGGATTTAGAACGGTGTTCAATATTCTTGGACCATTGACCAATCCCGGTACGCCGTCTATGCAGCTTTTGGGGGTATATGATGATTACCTTGTGGAGCCACTGGCACAGGTGCTCATAAATCTTGGAATCAGGCGAGGTATGGTGGTATATGGTCAGGATAAGCTGGATGAGATTTCACTGAGTGCACCTACGACTATCTGTGAGATTCGGGACGGATGGTTTAAAACCTCTGTAATCAAACCGGAAGAGTTTGGTTTTGAACGTTGTACTAAAGAGGATTTAAAGGGCGGTACACCTGAAGAAAACGCAAAACTCACCCTTGCTATTTTGCAGGGAGAAAAAGGACATAAGAGAAATGCAGTGTTATTAAATGCCGGAGCAGCCCTTTATATTGGCGGTAAGTCAGAGAGCATGAAGGAAGGTATTTCCCTTGCCGCAGAGTTGATTGATTCCGGTAAGGCGCTTGAAACATTGAAAAAATTGATTGAGGTAAGTAACAGACCGGAGGTGGAAGCATGACCATACTGGAGCAGTTGGCAGAACACGCAAGAGAGCGTGTGTCGCAGGCGAAAGAGAATACCTCACTAGAGGAAATCAAAAAATATGTTTATACATTGCCCAAAAGTGACTTTGTTTTTGAAAAAGCATTAAAAAAATCCGGAATCTCCTTTATCTGTGAGTGCAAGAAGGCTTCTCCTTCAAGGGGACTGATAGCAGAGGACTTTCCTTATGTAGAAATTGCAAAGGAGTATGAGGCAGCCGGGGTAGACTGTATCTCCGTCCTTACAGAACCCAAGTGTTTTTTGGGAAAGGACGAATACTTAAAGGAGATTGCAGAAAAAGTATCTATTCCCTGTTTGAGAAAAGATTTTACAGTGGATGAATATATGATTTATGAAGCTAGCCTTCTTAGGGCTTCTGCGGTACTTTTAATTTGTTCTATTCTTTCAGAAGAGGAAATAGCAAAGTATATCAAGGTCTGTGATAGTCTAGGACTTTCTGCACTAGTGGAGGCTCATAGCGAGCAGGAGGTACAGATAGCCATAAATGCAGGGGCAAGGATTATCGGTGTGAATAACCGCAACCTAAAGGACTTTGCCGTGGATACGAATAACAGTAAGAAGTTACGGAACCTTGTTCCGAAAGGAATTATATTTGTGGCAGAAAGTGGTGTGAAGTCAAGGGCGGATGTCGAGGCTTTGCAGGAGATAGGTGTAGATGCAGTGCTGATTGGGGAAACAATGATGAAGGCAAATGATAAAAGAGCAAAGCTTCAGGAACTGCGAGGCTGCCTATGACAAAAATTAAGTTATGTGGATTAAAACGGGACTGTGAGATAGAATGGGTAAACGAGCTGAAACCGGATTATATCGGTTTCGTATTTTCAAAAAAGAGCAGACGGTATGTGAATCC
>CAZBYU010000287.1:0-1954 GCA_964496235.1 uncultured Oscillospiraceae bacterium
ACGCCGAGCATGAAAGCCCCGTTCGTTCGCAGTGCTATGTCTTGATATATATTGGATTGAGTCATAATAAAAGCCCCCGCTTCCATGTTCTCGTTTGTACGAGTCTATGAAAGCGAAGGCGTATTTATGCGGCTTACGCGAAGGAGGCCGGGCAAGCGTGAACCTCGGAAACACGAAAATCAATGTCCGGAAGCACCTCAGTGAGACGCGCCGCAAGCACGCTAATCACGGGGTTTTCCGTACAGAAATGGTCCGCGTCAATAAGGTTTATACCAAGCTCTTTTGCAAGGAGAAACTGATGATGCTTGATATCAGCCGTGAGGTATGTGTCACAGCCCTTTTCAAATGCATCCCCGACATAATCTCCACCCGAGCCGCCCATAACGGCAATGTGTCGCACCGGACGGTGAGCATCGTGATATTTCAACCCACCTACATTAAGAACCCTCTTGCACTGTGCAAGGAACTCCGGCAGCTCCATCTCCTCAGTCAACACACCTACACGCCCGCAATTACCCGCGTCAAGATAGCTCTCCCTTTTCGCGCCAAGCAGCTCCAGAAGAATATCATTCACACCGCCCTCGGCGATGTCAAGGTTGGTGTGCATAGATATCACTGCAATACTGTGTTCGGCAAGACGCAGAATAAACTCATCGCTTACACACTTAATAGGAGAGAAAATGAGCGGATGATGCGAAACGATAAGCTGTGCGCCTAGCCTTTCAGCCTCGTCCACAACCTCCGACGTAACATCAAGGGCAAGAAGCACACGCTCGACCGGGGCGTTGAGGCGACCGAGCTGAAACCCGGCATTGTCAAAGCCCAGTTGTAGCTCCAACGGAGCTATGTCCTTTAGGCACTCAAAAACATCATTCACATTTCGCATTGTTTTCTCGCTCCTTCATTTCGTTTAGTTGAGACAGTATAGTCTCATACAAAGCACGGCAATACATGGGGCGTCTCGCCCTGTCCAGACCTTCAAGCGCGTGTTCAAAGCGTCGGATAAGGCTTTCGAGCTGAGTCAAAAATAGCTCGTTTCCACACAAAAGCTCATATCGACCCACAAAAAGCTCGGCATCGGACAGCGGAGTGTTGCCGCCGAAGCGTGCGGATATCACCTGATAGATTTCTCCGTTATCGCGCAATAAATGCTCGGCTACTATCTCAAACTCGTTGTTCACGAGCCAGTAGCGCAATATTTCCGCCTTCGTCATCGGTTGAAGCAGAAGAAGATATCTCGAATCCATGCACCACTCGGCGCGATCCAATATCCCGCTTATTGTGTCGCCGCCCATGCCCGCGATGACTATAGTATCTATTTTGCTCGCTTCAATGCCGTCAAGCCCATCGCAAAGGCGAAAGCTGATCTTATCCTCAACAGCCTCGTCACGAGCCGTTGCAACTGCCGTCGAAAGAGGAGCGGGCTTAACATCCGAGGCTATTATATGCCCTGTGTAACCCTTTCGCGCCATGTATGCGGGCAAGTAGCCGTGGTCTGTTCCGATATCGGCAAAGCCGACACCGGAGGGAATAAGTGATGCAATAAGCTGAAGTCTTGCGTTCATGTGTCACTCCTGTGAGATGTATTGATAGAGAGCGGTCACGCTGTATGGAAGAACAGATAATCAAAAAGGGCGCAACGCGCCCTTTTAATGAAGTCTCTTATTTATTAAAGAGTTTCGAGATAAGCCTTGAGGCTGACGAGGAACTCGTCGGGGTCTACACCGTGAGCCGCACAAGCCTGTTCAAGGGTCTCGCCGCTGGCAAGAGCGCAACCCATGCAGTGCATGCCGATAGCCTGGAAAGCGGGCATAGCCTGCGGGCAATTGTCAACGATCTCTGAAATAAGGGTTTCTCTAGTGATTTCCATTACAGTCACCTTTCGTAATATAAAATAAGAATTGGGACGCAAGCGCGCCCCAATTCAACCGTCAGGCAATTACGCCTGCTCTCT
>CAZBYU010000288.1:0-1947 GCA_964496235.1 uncultured Oscillospiraceae bacterium
GTCTCCAAGAGCTTCCCGGGTATCGCAAGCTCCTATGCCATTCAGGCGGGTCGCGAGATCCGCATTATGGTCAAGCCCGAGGATGTCAGCGAGGATCAGATGGTTCTGCTTGCCCGCGACATCGCAAAGAAGATAGAGGACGAGCTGACCTACCCCGGTCAGATAAAGGTTCATCTTCTACGCGAGACCAAGGCGGTAGATTACGCGAAGTAATTCAGCCAACCTACACCCTGCATTATTAAATAGTATAACAATTATACACCCCGCCGAGTGCATAGCACCGGCGGGGTGTTGTTGTGTGGGTGGGGGTCAGTTTTTGGTCTTGCGGGAGCGGATAAATTCGAGAGCCAGCTGTAAGCCCAAGGCGCAGAGCATATAGCGGAATGGCATAAGCATTGCCGAATAACGCTCGGACGCGAAGGAAAATGCAAAGACATATAGGTTTGTCCAGTAGATGAGAGAGAGGAAAAACACAATTCTTCGCTGTTTTTTATGAATGAGAGACAAAGCAAATGTGATAACACAGCAGGCGAAGTTAACACAGCTTATATAATGGAGGGCGTTGTAAAGTGTAGGGCTGGGTAGCCACTCCCAAACCCAGTTGAGCATACATGCGGGTTTGCTGACGAGGTAAGACCATATCAGCCCTTTCGGATCACGATCGAACCATTCGCGTAGACGATATTCTGCCTTGAGCCGATCAGCCTTGTCGGCGAGATACTCGCCGTAAGCCAGATCGAGAAGATTTCCCTTGTCATCGTAATATTCGGAGTATTCCTTGTATATGACGGAATAGACGTTCGTTTCATAGTCAAGCTCATCGTCGCGTGGCGCGGATTCGCCTTGATAAGTGCCGAGAAGGGTGGGGTTTCCCGCACCGTTCGTTATTGGGATAAACTCACCGAAAAGCTTATAATTGCGAATTGACCACGGAATGATGAAGACAAGAAGACAGCAGGCAAGCACTAATGCCGGGCGTATAAGACTCTTGAACGGGCGTTTTTTGAAAAAGATGAGGTATATTGCGGTAAAAAGAGGTATTGAAAGAATGTTGGCACGAAACATGAGAGCGAGCATAAAGCCCACGGAGTATCCGATGACCGAGCGATGTGACGGCGTGGTTTCGTTCCCCATGCGGAAGGTGTAGAATACAGTAATCAAAAAGAAGAGCAAGTAAGGTGGCTCGGTAAGTATGGCGTTGTCCGACCATGCCCAGTTGGGGAGAAGGAAGGAGAGCGACGCGAACACAGCGTACCATTTGGGCATAATCTCACAGCAGGCTTTGTAAAAAACGAAGATACTACAACAGCCGAGTAATATCATAAAGCTCCTTGTGGCGTTTATGTACGCCGCACCCTCTCCAAAGAAGAAAGAAAACAGCCCGCAGAGAACCGGCATGCCCGGCATGATTTTTGCCGTGGGATAATCAGACCATACGGAAATCACACCGGTGTTTGCGAATACAATGCCGCTTTGAACGTAGGCAACGTCATCGCTGTTGTTCAATACTCCCGAACCGATGATGAAGAACATAATTACACGCTCTATGAGTGCGAGAAAGACTATTAAAAGTATAACGGTATCCGGGTTGGCTAAAAATTGAAATTCGGGGGGGCGATTCAGGGGGTTACGACCACTGCAAGATGAAGACTTAATGGTAAAGCACCTCCGTGTATTATAATAGTAAGATATCGAAAGATTCAAATAATTATGGTGGGATTATATCACGGTGAGTGTAGGAATACAAGCACGGAGGAGAGGCAAAAAACGAGAGAAAAGGCGTGCGGAACATCCGCAAACCACCATGAAAAAATATTTGAAAAACAAGATAAAAAACACTTGACATACAGGTGTTCGGCTGGTATATTTATATGGCGCGTGTGCGTGAGCATGGGCGTATTATGCGATGAAGCGGGAGATTGCTCAAATGATGAGGTAACTTCCGTG
>CAZBYU010000289.1:0-1926 GCA_964496235.1 uncultured Oscillospiraceae bacterium
TTCTTAACCAACGGATTCTATGTTCGCCCCCTCGCGGGGGCGTGAATTGAAATACGCTTGCGGTTATCTGCTTCTTGCCGTATTCCAAGTTCGCCCCCTCGCGGGGGCGTGAATTGAAATATACCTCTGCTGAAAGAAATTTGCACTTGTCGGGTTCGCCCCCTCGCGGGGGCGTGAATTGAAATCTGACCTACGAACCGAAAGAACGCACCGTATGTCAGTAGCTATATCCACATTATTTGTCATCTCCGCGTTCCGACTTTCACGAGTTCCATCAGTTCTGCCTTTACCGAGAACAGTCCGACAATCAGTCTCGTTTCTCTCATGAATCTTCTTGACTTTTTTCAAGGTCACAGATATACTAATGACAGAAACTTCCGATGAGACACCGCCGGAAATACTGCCATTGCTCGGTAAGCGTCTTGCAACGTCCAAGGAAATTTCTTTTTCCTCCGGCTGATGAGACACCGGTAGACAGGGAGTATTTCTCCGGGCTACCACCGTACAAGGTTGGGGGCGTCCGAGTCATCTCCGTTAATAACGCCCGGTAACTTATTCCGCCGGGGGTTAACTTGCGAAGCTGACTCGGACAAATTATATATGTCACATCGCACGACTTTGATACAGCTTGTCCTTTACTCAAAACGCTGTTGCAACATACTCTTTTATTTTGTTTTTGAAACGAAATATTACCACATTCGATTCCGGCTTCCCATTGATTATATCCAAGGTATCAAAAACGTTGTTGTTAAATTCCCGGACTTTGACGTAGAAAATATATGTTACTATGTCCTGTCTGGTGGGATCCATTCGTCCGCAATCAGAAGAATTTGCCTCTACCGAAACCAGCTAAAGCGGGAAGCAACCGGAGTACGGTTGTTTCCCGCTTGTAATACTCAACGTGTTTGTTCATTCTTTCTCCGAGGCTGTCATGCTCATAGTAGTGAGCGCAAGAGACGCTATCGAAAGAAAAGAGCGAATTGGCAGAGTACCAGTTTCCGCTTAGTGGCTTTCTTCATTGACTTCATGGCAAAGTGCGCCGGTCTTAGTATTGAGTATATTTTTTCTTCGTAAGTCCGTCAAGCAAATGAGCAAACAAAAGCTCGCAATATCATCGCTGACCGAAACAACAGCAAATTTGAGTCCTGCATTCAGACTCTATTCATGCCTTGCCATTTTCTTCCTTTCGTGTTTGCAGTGTAACACCGAAAGGCAGATGCGTCAAGAATTTTGCGAATTATAACGGATTGTTCTCTAAGTCTTTCTACATTCAAAGCACCGTGCTAATCCAATACACCACTCCGTACACTACGCTCGCGCTAATGCCGTAAACTATCACAGGTCCTGCAATGCTGAACATTTTTACTGCCGTACCCATGATGTAGCCCTCGGTCTTAAATTCCAGCGCGGGCGAAACAACGGAGTTTGCGAACCCCGTTATCGGCACAAGCGTACCCGCCCCGGCAAACCGCGCAATGTCATCGTATATTCCGAGTCCTGTCAGCAACGCCCCTATAAACACCAGCGTTATA
Organism: uncultured Oscillospiraceae bacterium; assembly: GCA_964496235.1. Lineage (GTDB taxonomy): Bacteria > Bacillota > Clostridia > Oscillospirales > Oscillospiraceae > Limivicinus. Next base: position 1,533 of record CAZBYU010000289.1, read on the forward strand.
GAACACGCCGTAGCGGCATCGCCCTCGCTCAGCCCCGCCAAACCCCATAGTGATAACACCGCCTGACCTATCGCACATATGCACCCGCCGGATACAAACGCCCGCAGTAGATTTCTCTTAGTATGCGAGCGCGGCATATGCGTTTCAACATATTTTTTGTATTCATCATTCGTCATGTTCACGACACTCATCCCCTTTCGCGCGTCGGAATCGCGTTTAGAACGCTCATCGTCGCTCCGATAATAAGTTTTGCGAAAAAAGCGAAAATATTCCTTGACTTTATGGCGCGGGTGAATTATAATATCCAAGCTGACAATTTGATATTGTTCATTTCGAGCATACGGAGAAGTCGCGTAGTTGGTCGAGCGCGCACGATTGGAAATCGTGTATACCC
>CAZBYU010000290.1:0-1922 GCA_964496235.1 uncultured Oscillospiraceae bacterium
CTCCTTAGTCATTATATATTTTCAACAATAATGCATTCGTGATCGTTCATACTCTGCGCGTACTCCGCCGTGTCTGAATAGTACGGGTTTTCCATGCCTCCCGCGTCGGCTATGCTGTTTGTCACAAAGTGCGTGTAAAGCAAAAGCCCTCCCAGTATCAATGCTATGCACAGCAAAACAACAAGAAGAATCTTTATAAGTGCCATTTGCCGTTACCTCCAATGTGTGTTTGCACCGCGTTATTTAACGGGCGAATCGGTTGTAATGGTACCTCCGTTGTTATTTGTCCTGCTCTTTCTCGAAGCTGAGCGTCACACCGCCGGGGTAATTGAGCGTCAGCGTGTTTTTATCGAGGGTATAGCTGAGGCGCATGGAACGCAGAATGATGCATTTGCCGTCTGCCGTTATGCTTTCCGCTTCCTCGGAGAACACTTGCGCCGTTCCCTCGCCGCCAGAGTCGAGAGCTATAAACCAGTCCCCGCACTCTGTGCCGTCAAGCACACCGCCGGAGTATTCGCGTCCGTTATCGTCAAGCGCGGTGAGAGTATAATGACCGACAGGTGTGTCTGCGGCGTTGTCGCTTTCTCCGTTTCGCGTCAAGTTGAGGCTTGCCGTCGTGCCGAACGCGTTTTCAAGCGTCAAAACATCGCCGCTAAGCACTCCGTGGAGTCTGTCTGCTCCGCACAGTGCGGAAAACGAACCGCCGTCAACATGCCAGAACCCGAGTATGCTGTCCTCGCCGGTGTAGGCTCTGCAAGCTCCGTCGGCATTAAGCTCCAGCGTCAGCTCCGCCAAGCCCGCCGCACTCGCGTTGATGCCGTCCGCACTCGCCGAGTAGGGTGTGTACACCCCGGCATACTGTGCCATTTCGTCCGTCGGACGGTTTGTGAATAAATAATATGTACCGAGGAAAACGGCGAGTGCCGCAAGCCCGGTCAACGCGGACAGAACGATCCGTCCCCAAGGTGCGGTGTGCTTTGTCTCCGTGCCGCATGTCTTATCGACTTTCGCTTCCATTCCGCTCACTCCACTGTGTTGTTTATTATCCATATATTATCACATTGACATGGAATCCGCAATAAGAAAAGGATCTGTTGCCCCAAAAGCAAGCTTCAACAAAAAACTGATAGTTTTCTAAAAAAATACTAAGATTTCTTTTGCCATTTTGTGAACACTGTGTTATACTATTCACAAATGTGTTAAGAGGAGAGGGTTAGATGGCGTCTTCTACCAAGGCCGCCTTCGCGTCGGCACTCAAGCAAACGATGGCTGTAAAGCCAATGAACAAGATCACGGTCAAGGATCTTGTGGAGCTTTGCGGTGTAAACCGCCAGACCTTTTATTATCATTTCAATGACGTTTACGATCTTTTGGAGTGGGTCTTTGAGGAGGACGCGAACCGCGTTTTGCCAAAGGAGATTGTCTACGACCATTGGCGTGAAGATGTTCTCGCCTTTTTTGAGTATCTTTACGAAAACCATACCTTTGCCTTGAATGTCTATAACTCCAACAGCCGTCTTTACATGCTCCGTTTTCTGCAAAACCGATTAGAGGGCTGTGTGCGTGGTTTTACGGAGATAGTCTGCGATGGGTATAATATCGACCGTCAGGATTTTGAGTTCATAATCGCGTTTTACGTCAATGGTATTGTTGGGCTTATCTCCCGCTGGCTCGACGCGGGCATGACCCCGCCTACCCCCGCCAATAAAGAGCGATTTCTTGTCATGCTGGAAGACAGTGTGGAAAACATGCTTTTCCGCTTCAGAAATAAATAATGTGTTTCGCATTCATGCATTCGATTGAGCGGCAGAGTAATTCACTCTGCCGCTCTGAGTCTGTCAAAAAACTATGCTTCAAGGAAAAGACGACAGAGTAGCGGGGGAGCTTGAGGGGGCAAGACCCGCCTCAAATTGGATAAACCG
>CAZBYU010000291.1:0-1921 GCA_964496235.1 uncultured Oscillospiraceae bacterium
GAACAGTATCGCACACCAAGTCGTCGAGGGCGTATCCATGGGTAGTGTTAAAGAGTGACTTGCTATTAAGGTATGGTTTGCAGACGTGTTACCGGCGCGTCTGCAAATTTTATCTGACCCATTGACACCGCCGCGTCGGCGGATTAAAATTTAAGAGAAGAATGTTTACCGGAGGCGTATTGAAAATGAAGCACGGTTTTATAAAGGTCATGTCCGCAAGCCCCGAGGTTCGCGTCGGTGATACGCTTTTTAATCTGGAGGGAGCGAAGAGCGCGGTTGACGCGGCAGAGAGCGCGGGTGCAAACCTGCTTGTCCTGCCGGAGCTGTATCTCACCTCCTATTCCTGCGGAGATCTCTTTTATTCCGACGTGCTTTTGCGCGGTGCGGTTTCCGCGCTTGTACAGCTTCGTGACTATACCGAGGGCAAGCGCACGCTGGTTGCCGTCGGTGTGCCGCTTCGCCTTTCGGGAAAGCTTTATAATTGCGCCGCCGTGTTGCACTCCGGGCATATTCTCGGAATTGTTCCGAAGGTAACTCTTCCGAACTACGGAGAGTTTTACGAGCGTCGTCAGTTTACCTCCGGCGCGGACTACCGTGGGGAGGACACGGTGGAGATTGCGGGGGAGAGCGTTCCGTTCGGTCGTGGACTTCTTTTCTGTTGCAAAGAGATGGACTCCTTTGTCCTCGGTGTCGAGCTTTGCGAGGATCTGTGGGCTCCCATTCCGGAATCCACCGGTCTTTGTCTTGCCGGAGCAACGGTGATCGCAAACCTCTCCGCTTCCGACGAGCTTGTCGGAAAGTCGGCGCACCGCCGTGCGCTTATTGCCGCGACTTCTCTGCGCCTTGCCTGTGGTTATGTCTATTCAAGTGCCGGGCATGGCGAATCAACTCAGGATCTTTCCTTCGGCGGACACTGCATGGTGTATGAAAACGGCGCACTTCTTGCCGAGCGCAAGCCCTATGCAAAGGAAGACTCTGTCCTGACAGAGCTTGATCTTCTGCGCCTTACGGTGGCTCGCCATATGTGTACGAGCTTCGATGTTTCATCTGCGCCTGCATGCCGCCGCGTGTGCTTTTCTCAGCCCATAACAGACACGGTTCTCACTCGCCGTTTTGAGTGCAACCCGTTTATCCCGGCGGACGAGAAGCTTCTTGCCGAACGTGCCGAGGAGATACTTCATATTCAAACTGACGGTCTGGTGCGCCGCATTGAGCATATAAACTGCCCCAAGCTCGTTCTCGGGGTCTCCGGCGGCTTGGACAGTACGCTCGCGCTTTTGGTGTGCGTCCGTGCGCTCGACGCGCTTGACCGTCCGCACACCGACCTTCTTGCCGTCACTATGCCCTGCTTCGGCACTACGCATCGCACACGCTCAAATGCGGAGCTTCTTTGTGAAAAGCTAGGTGTCGCGTTCCGCACGGTGGACATTTCTGCCTCTGTGCGCTCGCATTTTGCCGATATAGGTCATGATGAGAGTGTCACAGATGTTACTTATGAGAATGCACAGGCGAGAGAGCGCACCCAAGTGCTGATGGATATAGCCAACCAAACCGGTGGTATTGTCGTCGGCACAGGAGACCTGTCGGAACTTGCTCTCGGCTGGGCGACCTATAACGGTGACCATATGTCAATGTACGGCGTGAACGCCTCCGTGCCGAAAACTCTTGTTCGCTATCTTGTTGAGTACGAAATGAACCGCGCCGACGAAATGACAGCGACTGTACTGCGCGATATTATGCTCACGCCTGTCTCGCCCGAGCTGCTTCCCGCAAAAGACGGTGAGATATCGCAGAAGACAGAGGATCTTGTCGGTCCTTATGAGCTACATGATTTCTTCCTTTATCACATGCTCCGTACCGGCGCGTCTCCCGCGCGAATTCTGCGTTTGGCGGAGTATGCATTCGCCGGTGAGTATGACCG
>CAZBYU010000292.1:0-1914 GCA_964496235.1 uncultured Oscillospiraceae bacterium
GCTTTCCTCTATGGGGCGGTCACGCCATGGGCTTATTGCAGGGTGTGTGGTGTCTCCGCGGTATTCTTTGAACTGCTCGGGGGTAAGCTCGCAAACATAGGCGAGACCCTTTTTGATTAGCTCTATAGCGTATTCATAGGTCTTTTCAAAATAATCCGAACCGAAGTAGAATCTGTCACCCCAGTCAAAGCCGAGCCAATGAATGTCCTGCTGGATTGCCTCGACAAACTCATTATCCTCCTTGGCGGGGTTTGTGTCATCCATACGCAGATTGCATATGCCGCCGAAATGCTCCGCCGTGCCGAAGTCAATGGTCAGTGCCTTGCAGTGACCTATGTGGAGGTATCCGTTAGGCTCAGGTGGGAAGCGTGTATGTACCTTCATGCCCTCACAGCGGTTACCCTCCGAAAGATCCTCAATAATAAATGAATCTATAAAGTTTCTTGCGTTAACGTCCATTACTCTTTTCTCCTGTCAATTTGCTCGTTGTGACATTATAACCGATTGAGCCATATATTTCAACACCATTTGAAATTACAAACTAAGACCGAATGAGCTGAGCATATTTCGGTCAAGCGCGGGAAAGGGAACTATATCGCCGGGTACTTCGGGCAGGTCACAAAGAGCCTTTTCCATGTATATCATGTTGTACCAGCGATTGAATTTATAAGCGCATTTCGGAAACTCGGCAATGGGCTTGTAGCCCAAATGAGCGTGGAAATCCATGCTGTTTCGCGTGAGGTATTCGTCTTCACTATCGGGATAGGCGATGACGGCGTAAAGCTTAACAAGGTTCTGCACACGGGATATCTCCTCAATCGCATTGTACAGTGTTCTACCGAGACCGTGACCCTTGAAATCACCTTGTATGTATATCGAGGTCTCCGCATCCCACGCATAGGCGGCACGCGGGTGAAAAGCACCGGTGTACGCATACCCGACTATGCGGTCATTCACCGTTGCGATGATATAAGGGTATTTTTGCAGTGTGTTTTGAATGCGCCGTCGAAACTCGTCCAAGCTCGGCACGGTGTATTCATAGGTGATAGCAGTGTTTTTCACATAAGGAGCGTAAATATCCAAAATAGCCTGCGCGTCATCTACACGCGCGATACGAAGCTTATAGTCTCCTTCCATTTCGCTCATTCCTTTATTTTCAGTCTGGGTAGATTCCAGTGATAGTGTGCGGCCAGTAGCCTTATCGTCACGACAAGCAAGGAAGCACCGATGAGTGCCGCGACCTCGCCGAAAGCGCGGTAGAGAAGAATAAAGGCACATGCACCCGCAATGGAGGCAAGAGCGTATATATGCTTTACGAATATGTACGGAGGAACACCCGCCATTACATCGCGCAATAGTCCACCGCCGACCCCGGTGAGTGTGCCGAGGAAAACCAGCAGGAACGTATTATCCGGATATCCTGCATTTATGCCTGTGCGGACACCAACAGCGGTGAATATGCCGAGACCAAGTGCGTCCATAATAAGCATCACCGTGTCGTATGCCGCGCGAAACCTTCCGCGAAAATGCTTCTTTCGCAAAAGCAAGATTATAAACACGCCCAGTGCGGCAAAGGCCGCCACTGCAACATACACGGGATTTATCAGTGCGCTGGGAACAGCACCGATGATGATATCTCGCACCATACCGCCGCCGACGGCGGTGAATATGCCGAGGACGCAAACTCCGAAGATGTCCATCTTCTGCTCAATGCCCACCATCGCACCGGAGACCGAGAAAGCAACCGTGCCTATAATCTCCATTATAAAAACAAGCAGTTTTTGAATATCCATGACTTTATCCTCTGAGTGTAAACTAAGGCAACAGCGTCGCTGCTGCCTTATCGCTCTTAATACTAGTGTTGAGCAGGTCTGTAAGCCGGGTTCTGTCTTAAACGACCATCTATCTAGAGCT
>CAZBYU010000293.1:0-1912 GCA_964496235.1 uncultured Oscillospiraceae bacterium
GTTGCGATCAAGAGAGCACGTGTAGTAGCACTGCTTCCCTACGTCAGCGACTGATTTGTTTCATTAATAACCAAAACACCAACGCTCCCCCGTTTTCGAGGGAGCGTTGGTGTTTATTTTTCTATGCTGTCGGATGAAAAGCTCTTGCCATACCGATAGCTGTATTTATAGCGATATTTGCTATACTTTGAGTAAAATGTGCCGTTTGAGGTCACACCGTTGAAGACGCATCCGAGAATCTTGATATTTGCCAGTTCGAGGCGTCGAACGCAAGCCTCAAATTCGCGCTTTTCGGTCGAGTTTTCTCTGACCACAACTATTATCCCCGAAAGCATCCTTGCGACCGTCAGCGCGTCGGAAACGATGTTGACAGGGGGCAGATCGAGGACAATATAGTCATAATCCTTCGAGAATGTATTGATCAGCCTTTCCATTCTCTCCGAGCCGAGAAGTTCAGACGGATTCGGCGGGGTCGAGCCCGAGAAGAGCATATGCCAACCGGGTTGTATCTCGCTCTCGATAACGGCATTTTCGTTGCTGTCCTTAAGCATATTTGTAAGTCCGGGCGATTTGCGAAGTCCAAGTTTTTTGGCGATACTCGGAATGCGAAGATCCGCATCGACAAGCAGGACTTTTTTGCCGTCCTCGGCAAGAACATATGACAGATTTATCGATGTCGTGCTCTTTCCCTCGTTACGGTCGGGACTTGTTATGCCGATGACTGCCGCCTTGCCGGGGGTCGGCTCGGGAAGGACGAACGCCAGGTTGGCTCGGAGCATTTTGTATTGCTCCTTTGCCTGAAAACTCATGTTTTTGTGAAGCGTCCTTGTCAGATCACGCTCGGTCTTATTTTTTTTATTTTTTGATTTGAAAGCATTAAAAATCATATCAAACCTCTCTCACTGTTTCTTTTGACGCTCACTGCCCGAAGAACGGCTTTTTTTGGAGCTGTAGGCATACTTATCGGCACTGCCGTCATAAAGATCGGGGATCTTCGCAAGGATCGGAAAATCGTAATTTGCCATTATATAGTCCTCGTCGCGGATCTTGTTGTCAAGGCATGCTACAAATATGATAGTGGCAACCGACAGGAGAAGTCCCGCTACCCCGCCCACGAGCGTATAGACATATGTGCTCGTCGCAAGAGGCGCGTAATTTGGGACGCCGAGGTCGAATATCTCGATCGGGCTGGTTCTGATGCGCTGGTTGACCTCTTCTTTAAGGACAAGCGATGCAATATTGACGATCCGTGCAGCCTCAACGGGATCAGCGCAGGTGACGGTGATCTTCATGATCTGAGTATCCTCATAAATGCTTGACGATATCATCCCCGACAACATGCCGTAGGTGTAGCCATCGCCCGCCTGCTCTGCGACCTTTTCAAGTATCGTGCGGCTTCCGAGGAAGACGCTGTAGGATTTTGCGAGTTCCTTTGCGCCACTCAGCTCGGTAGGGCTTGTATAATCGGCAAGACCATCCGATTTGACCGCAATATTGTTGACATAGATCATGCTCGATGACGAGTACATCGGAGTCACGCACTGCTTGACATACAAGTTTCCGACAAATCCGCACAGAAGGGTCGATGCGATTATGATCCACCAGAAATGCAGAACATATCGCAGGACTTGCGCACGGTCTATTACCGAATACTCGTTTTTTTCTTCTGACATAAATTGATCTCCTTTGCGGGATTTCGATAAAAATCATCTCGGCGGATCTCTCCGCACGATCACCTATATTATATCATAATTATGCGAAAATGTAAATACTTTTTTGAGAAAAAAGTGAAATTTACGTAAAAAACAACAAAAAGGGCTGTATTAAATAGCCCTTTTCGTTTCATTGTCAATAGTTTTATACCTTTTCGTATACAAGCATACCGAAATTGTACAGAAGGCATCCGTTCTCG
>CAZBYU010000294.1:0-1909 GCA_964496235.1 uncultured Oscillospiraceae bacterium
ACCTCGCACTCACCACGCGCGACAGAAGCATCGAAAACCCCGAGGAGCGCACACCGCACATCGGCGTGCCGTATCACAGCGCGGAGGCGTACATCGCCCGGCTTATCGCCAAGGGCTACAAGGTCGCCATCTGCGAGCAGACGGAGGATCCGGCACTGGCAAAGGGCTTGGTCGAGCGTGAGGTAATTCGCATCATCACGCCCGGCACGGTCACTGAAAGCTCCATGCTGGTCGACGAGCGCAGTAACTATATCGCCGCGGTCTATCTTGACGCGAATGCAAGCGGTGTCGCATTCTGCGACATCTCCACGGGCGAGTTCTGTTGCTCCGCGTTTTTTGAGGACGCACAAACCCACCTTATAAATGAACTCGGTCGCTTCTCCCCGCGTGAGGCGGTCATGTCCTCCGGGGCAGAGCATAACGCCGAGGTGTATGATTTCGTCACCAAAAAGCTCGGCGCGATGCCCGAGCCGGGGCTGAACCGCTTTGAGTACATGCCCGCGGCGGCACTGGTGTGTCAGCAGTTCGGCTATTCGAGCATTGACGAGAGCGACATGGGCGACGCACCCGCCGCAGTGTGTGCCGCAGGCGCACTCTTGGCGTACATCATCGAGACGCAGAAGTTCAACCTCGACCATATAAGAAAGCCCGATGTCTTCCACACCGGGCGGTACATGGAGCTTGACTGGGCAACGCGCCGCAGTCTCGAGCTGACAGAGGCTTTGCGCTCGGGTGAAAAGCGCGGGTCACTGCTGTGGGTGCTGGACAAGACGAAGACCCCCATGGGTTCGCGTATGCTTCGCGCGTGGGTGGAGCGTCCGCTTCTCTCGGTGGCGGCGATAAAGCGTCGGCTTGCCGCGGTCAACGAGCTTGTGCGGGATAATGTCTCGCGTGGCGAGCTGATGGAGGCTCTGCGCGAGATAAGCGATATGCAAAGGCTTGTCGGTCGCTGTGTCTATGGCACGGCAGGTGCGCGTGACGTAAAAACTCTCGCCGACTGCGCGGCGGTTTTGCCACGCTTGCAGGAGCTGTTGGCGCACTTTACAAGTCTGGAGCTAAAACGCATATGCGCCCTTGATACGCTCTCCGACCTTCGCCGCGAAATCGACCGCCGTCTTATAGAAGACCCGCCGTTTTCCGTGCGTGAGGGTGGCTTCACCCGCAAGGGCTACTCCGAGGAGCTTGACAAGCTCCGCAATGTGCGCGATAACGGTGCGGAGCTTATGCAACAGCTTGAAGCGCGTGAGCGCGAACGCACCGGGATAAAAAAGCTCAAGGTCGGGTATAACCGCGTCTTCGGGTATTACATCGACGTGCCTAAGTCCGCCGGAGAGGCGAATATCCCGGAGGATTATATAAGAAAGCAGACGCTTGTCTCCAACGAGCGTTACTTCACCGCCGAGCTTAAAGAGCTTGAAAACACTCTTCTTTCGGCGCGGGAAAAGATAAATGAGCTGGAATACACCTTCTTTGTCGAGCTGCGTGACATGGCGGCGGCGAATGTAGACCGTATTCAGTCCTCGGCAGAGGCGGTGGCAGAGCTTGACGTGCTTTGCTCTCTTGCCGAGGTCGCAGTGCGGAATAACTACACCATGCCGGAGGTCGACGCGTCGAGAACCCTTTCCATTGTCGACGGTCGTCATCCCGTGGTCGAGCAGAGCATGAAGGACGTTCTCTTCGTGCCGAACGACACCTTCTTAAACGACGCCGATGACCGCGTTGCCATTGTCACAGGACCTAACATGGCGGGTAAATCCACCTACATGCGCCAGGTTGCGCTGATCGTTCTGATGGCGCAGATGGGAAGCTTCGTGCCGGCAAGCTCGGCGCGCATCGGCATTGTTGATAAGCTTTTTACGCGCATCGGCGCGTCCGACGATCTGGCCTCCGGTCAGTCAACGTTCATGGT
>CAZBYU010000295.1:0-1901 GCA_964496235.1 uncultured Oscillospiraceae bacterium
TTTGTTCACAATTTTGTGGTATATAATATATGCGAATACATACAAAAGGTGAGATCACATATGAAAGCTGTAATTGACATCATATTGCTGATAATAATCGCGCTGTGTACATGGAACGGCTATAAACGCGGCTTGGTCGGCGGCATTGCCGGCATACTGGCAATCATAGTTGCCATCTTCGGCGGCAGTCTTTTAAGCTCTGCGTACTCGCAGGAGGTTGTTCCCGCACTTGAACCCTTTATAGACGGCTATGTCGACTCTCAGGCTAACCGCGACGCGGTGCTTGAAAGCATGGGCTACGGTGACAGTGACTATTCCGTGGAGGATATCCTCGCGCAAGACGGCTCGCTTAGATATGACTATGCGTATGAGTGCCTCGTCAGTGTCGGCTTCTACTCGCACACGGCGGAGAAGCTTGCCGTCAAGGCGGTTGAGCTTACCGAGCAGGATGAGATGGACATCACCGAGGCGGTCGTGTCCGTTGTGGGCGATACGGCGACGTTTGTCGCCTGCGCGGCACTCGGCTTTTTGCTTATCCTTATATTCCTCGTTGCCATTGCCAACATCGGCAATCTCTCCCTGCGTCTGCCGAATATGGAAAATCTCGACGAGATAGGCGGCGCGGTGGTCGGCTTTATCAAGGGCTTTGTTTATTGTGTGCTTTTGTGCTGGCTTTTGAGCTTTTTGGGGCTTGCGGTGGGCAAAGACACCCTTGCCGAGACCACGCTTGCCCGCTTCTTTCTCGCCTTCGATTTTCTCACCGGTATGCTCATGTGACCTGAGAGAAAATGCTTTAGAGTTTTATTCAGCCGTGACAGACACGGCGGATCGGAGTATATATGCAGCCTACACTGTGTTCCCGTTGCGGAAAGAACGTAGCGGTTATATTCATTACCAAGATAGAAAACGGACAGACGAAAAACGAGGGGCTTTGTCTCAAATGCGCCCGCGAGCTTCATATCAAGCCCGTGGATGATGTGCTTGAAAAGATGGGCATCTCCGATGACGATCTTGATAATCTCTCCGGTGAGATGATGAACGCCATGGGCGGCGTGGAAGACCTGCTTGCCATTGAGGACGATGACAGCACCGAGGATGACGGCAAGACTGCTACCTTCCCGTTTTTGAGTCGTCTTTTCGGCGGTCCCGGCACACAGAACAATGCCGACGGCGGACAGGGCATGCCCGGCGGCAACCCGCCGCAGGACAGACCCCGACCCGAAAGCTCCGCGCCCCCCAAGGGCAAGCGCAAGTTTTTGGACAATTACTGCATCGACCTCACCGAACGCGCCCGTGCGGGAAAGCTCGATTCCATGATAGGTCGAGAGGAGGAGCTTGAACGCGTTATCCAAATTCTCAACCGCCGTCAGAAGAACAACCCATGCCTTATCGGTGAACCCGGCGTCGGCAAAACCGCCATCGCCGAGGGCTTGGCACAGCGCATCGCAATGGGCAATGTTCCATACAAGCTCCGTGATAAGCAGGTCTTTCTCTTAGACCTCACCGCCCTTGTCGCCGGTACGCAGTTTCGTGGTCAGTTTGAAAGCCGTATGAAAGGGCTTATCGAGGAGGTACGCAAGCAGGGCAATATCATTCTCGTCATTGACGAGGTGCATAACATAGTCGGTGCGGGTGATGCCGAGGGCAGTATGAACGCCGCGAATATATTAAAGCCTGCTCTCTCCCGCGGTGAGATTCAGGTCATCGGCGCGACCACCTTTGCCGAATACCGCAAGCATATTGAAAAGGACTCCGCGCTTGAACGCCGCTTCCAGCCTGTCACGGTCAATGAGCCGTCCATAGACGACAGCATTAAGATTCTCCGCGGCATCGCGCATTATTACGAGGACTATCACGGCGTTACAATTTCCGACGAGATGTGCCGTCAGGCGGTTTTGCTC
>CAZBYU010000296.1:0-1890 GCA_964496235.1 uncultured Oscillospiraceae bacterium
CAATCACCTCGTACCCCTCTTCCCAAAGGCGGTACATCTCCACTATTTTCTCCGGCGGGTGCTGTAGGTCGCAGTCGATGACAACACAGCAGTCACCCGAGGCTTTTTCAAGCCCTGCGAACATCGCCGCCTCCTTGCCGAAGTTGCGGCTGAAATGAACGCCCACGACATGCTCGTTTTTCTCTGCGGCGCGGGTGATATTATCCCACGTTGAGTCCTTTGACCCGTCATCGACGAACAAAAGCTCAAAAGGAATGCTTTCCTTTTCGAGTATGGCGGACACGGTGTCCGCCGCAATGGCGATCATTTTCTCCTCGTTATATGCGGGCATAATAACGGATAGCATCGGTTTTTAGCCTCCTGTTTTCAGAAGATATACGGCGGAAAAGCCGTTGGAATAAAGAGCCTCGGCACTGGAAAGCCCCGTACTCCTTGTGAGTGCGGTGATGACCTCGTCATCGTCGTAGCCGCTGGCCCATTGCTTGCTTATGTCTATAAACACCACTGTCTCCTCCGCAGAGCCGATGTAATCGAGCATGACCTCGGACTCGGTGTCGTTCGTGACGAGAAAATCATCAAACAGCATGAGCTGAAGCATGTCAAAGGTTATGGGGGAGAAGTAGTTGTCGTCGATATATACACACGGCGCGTCGCAGTGCGGAGTGAGAAGCGCGTCATAATCGCTGTACTCATCATAAAGATAGTCGGGCGCAACGGCGCGAGCCTCGAAAAGGCACACTGCCGCTATGAACACACCCGCGAGTGCGGAGACATGACGCTTTTCAAACAGCGCGGGGCATGCACACTCGAAAAGGGAGAGCAACATGCATACTGCCAAAACAAATATAGGCACGAGGTTGTAAACATAGCGTATCTCCGCCACGGGGGAGATTATCGCAATCAGCACGAAGGCGAGAAACGCCGGGATAATCAGCACGAGCGGGAAAAGCCGTGACGTGTCCTCGCGCAGTGCGGAGAGCAGCCTTTTTACAGCCACTGCGTCCGCGACGAAAAACAGTGCCGCAAGGTATATTATCCCCTTCATGCGGTGTGCGGTGTCGGAGGTAAAAATGCCGAGCCTCTCGGCGTATTGCCACACGCTTTTCAGATTGTCCACGGCGTTGCCGCCGGAGACGAGAGCGTCTGCGAAAAGCTGATCGAAGCATGACGGAAAGACGATGACAAGCCCTGCCACGCCTATGAGCGCGGCGGCGGAGAACGCCGCAGCGGTGCGCCATTCGCGCTTTACGAAAAGGTAGATATCATATGCGGCGCAGACAAAGAACGCGTAGAAAACAAAGTAATACTGCGTCATCAGTCCCGCGAATATCGCAAGCGCGATAAGCACGTATGTGCCTTTGCCGCTACCGCTGTGAAGCCGCGCAATAAGGTAGGCGAGAATAAGCGTGAAGAGCGTGAGCAACATGTACATTCTTATCATCAGCATGGTCGAAAGCCCCATGGTACTCAGCCCGTACATTATCACACCCGCCACGGCGGCAAGGCGGCTTTTGAAAAGAAGCAGTGCGAGCTTATATAACACCACGAGTGCGACGAGGTAGATGATAAGGTTCAATATAAGCCCCGTCCACATCGTGAACTTACCGGGGAAAACGGAGCAGACCAGATTCAAAAGCCAGTAGTATAGCGGGGGGTGGACATCACGCGTCTGGTTATAGTACACAGACCCCACTGCAAAGGCATCATCACCTGTTACGGCGAGATAATCGTTAAGCTCCTCGCGGGTAAAAACACTGTCGGTCATGTCTCCGCCCTTGATATCGGTGACATAGGGGGCATAGAAGCTGTTTGAAAGACCGTAGGAATAAATCTCGTCGATGAACATGCCCTCCTTGCGCGTGCAAAACAGCAGGCACACCGAGCATATCA
>CAZBYU010000297.1:0-1888 GCA_964496235.1 uncultured Oscillospiraceae bacterium
TAACGCGCGTCACGCGGGAGGGAATTTCCTCTCTCCGGCTCGGGAGCGGTGACGCTTGGAAGCTCTCGCCGGGGTAGCTTACAGCCCATGGCAACCCTCTCTGTGCGGTGATAACTCCGGTCTTCTCCGTCAAAGCCTTTTACAGTTTAGTATATTATCACCTGTTTTGAGTAATGTCAATTGCTTTTCGCGCACTTTCTCTGGATAAGCTTGACAAGCTCGACTATCGGGATAATGCAAGCACCGATGAGGATAGCCACGGCGTACTCGACGAATTCAACGCTGGTAAACTCGAACGCGGCGGCGAGTGCAGGCACCTCGCACACAACGGTGGTTGCAACGAGGGAGGCTATTGCCGAGCCGAGGAGCATCTTGTTCATCGTCGGCAGGGCAAAAATACTGCCGCGCTGAGAACGCATGTTGAACGAGTGGAATATCTCCGCCATGGACATTGTAAGAAACGCCATGGTCGTGCCGTGGGCACTGTCGGTGAGCGTCCATGTGCCGGTCTCCATGAAGTGACCGACAAAATAGCTTGCGAGAACGAGGATAGAGACAACTATGCCTTGGTACAGCACATCAAAGCCCATGCCGTCGGCAAAAATACCGGCCTTGGCATCACGGGGCTTGCGTTGCATAATATCCGGCTCTGCCTTTTCCACGCCGAGAGCAAGTGCGGGGAAGCAGTCGGTGACGAGGTTTATCCACAAAAGATGCACCGGCTGGAGTATAGTAAAGCCCATGAGGGTAGCGGTGAATATGCTTATAACCTCGCTCATATTCGAGCCGAGCAGGAACTGGATGCACTTGCGGATATTGTCATATATCCGGCGTCCTTCCTCCACAGCAGAGACAATAGTGGCAAAGTTATCATCTGCAAGCACCATATCGGCGGCACTCTTGGTCACGTCCGTGCCGGTTATACCCATGCCCACGCCAATGTCGGCGGACTTGATGCTCGGTGCATCGTTCACGCCGTCACCGGTCATCGCGGTGACATAGCCCGCGTCGCGCCATGCGTTGACTATGCGGGTCTTATGCTCCGGCTGGACACGCGCATAGACGCTGATGTTTTGGAAAACCTCCTTGAACTCCTCATCGCTGAGGGCAGACAGCTGTGCGCCGGTGATGGCACAGGTGCCGTCGGCAAGGATACCCAGCTCACGCGCAATAGCGGCGGCAGTGTCGACGTGGTCACCGGTTATCATTATCGGGCGGATTCCCGCCGCGCGGCATTCCTGTATTGCCGCGGCAACCTCCGGACGCACCGGGTCTATCATGCCGCAAAGACCCATGAAACACAGATCCTGCTCCAGGAACTCCGGCTCACTGCTCTGCGGCTTCTCGCTCCACACGCGCTTTGCACATGCCAGTACGCGCAGTGCGCGGTCTGCCATAGCCTTGTTCGCCTGCTCCACGCGCTCGCGGTAGCTCTCGGTCATGGGCTTGACCTCGCCGTTTTCGATGTAATAAGCGCATTTTGCAAGAAGAACATCGGGTGCGCCCTTGGTATACTGCACGCAACCGCCATCCGTGAGGTGGACGGTACTCATCAGCTTACGCGCCGAATCGAACGGTGCCTCGGAGCAACGGATATACTTTGCTTTAAGTGTGTTCTTGTCAAGACCGAGCTTGAACGCCCACGCCACAAGGGCGGCCTCCGTCGGCTCACCCGTGACCGTGCCCTCGTCACCAAGCTCTGCATCAGAGCAGAGAGCCATGGCGGAGGCAAGCTCACGCTCATCATCACCGAAGGAGTCTACAACTGTCATCTTGTTCTGGGTAAGAGTACCGGTTTTGTCAGAGCAGATTATCTGAGCGCAGCCGAGGGTCTCCACGGCGGTGAGGCGGCGGATAATCGCGTTGCGCTTGGACATGTTGGTCACGC
>CAZBYU010000298.1:0-1884 GCA_964496235.1 uncultured Oscillospiraceae bacterium
CCGTATTGCGCTGTGCTTTGTGCCATAATCAAATCCCTTTTTCAGATAATATATCGAATATATATTATACTGCATTTTGTGAATTTTTCAAGCACGGGGAGTAATATGTAGTATATCTTTACAGGCAGAATTACAGGCGAAAATAAAACAGGCTGTGAGTAAACACAGCCTGTCACGGTCATTGGTGACAATATAGCATAAGTTTTTCTCAATTTAAGAAAAACACTCTTGACCGCTGGACGTTTTTCCGTTATGGTTGTAAGCGTATAATATAGTCTATACTACGGATACGAAACCGAGGCTGTGTCTCTCTCGCCGCGCGGAAAAGCATCTGAGTGTATTATCTGCGCGACAGCCGAAAATAAACCTGCTATTTTCTGCCTCGGGAAAGGAAAGCACATACATGGATCTGTCAACGATAATAGAGGTCGCGGCGATAATAGTCGCGCTGTATCTTTTTTTGAAGCTCCTGTCCGCACCGCTGAAGCTTGCGATAAAGCTGTTGCTTCATGCCGCGTCCGGCTTCCTTCTGCTGTTGGTAGAGGAGATAATAGGCGGCTTTTTTGACTTTTCACTCGGCATCACATTTATCAATTGCCTCATTGCCGGTATCCTCGGCATTCCGGGGGTGATACTGCTGGTGCTTGCCAAAATATTTTTGTGATGATGCAATAAGGATATATTTTTTGAAAAACATACGGAAGGACGTGATGACTTGAAAATGCTTATGAGCGGGAACGAGGCGGCGGCACGCGGCGCGTACGAGGCGGGCGTGAACATTTGCGCCGCCTATCCCGGAACACCCAGCACCGAGATTTTCGAGGAGCTGCCGAGGTATAAAGACGCGATATACTGCGAATGGTCACCGAATGAGAAGGTGGCGGCGGAGGTGGCATACGGGGCGAGCGTGGCAGGGGCAAGGTCGCTGTGCGCGATGAAGCACGTGGGCATGAACGTCGCCGCAGACCCCATCTTTACCGCGGCGTATCTTGGCGTTCGCGGCGGCTTTGTCGCCGTGACGGCGGATGACCCGAGCATGCATTCCTCACAAAACGAGCAGGACAACCGTTGGTATGCAAAGCATGCCAAGCTCCCGCTTGTTGAGCCTTCGGATTCGCAGGAGTGCAAGGACTTTATGAAGACGGCGTTTGAGATATCCGAGGAGTTTGACCTGCCTGTCATCTACCGGACTACAACGCGCGTGTCGCACTCGAAGAGCATAGTGGAGCTTTCCGAGAGGGCGGAGCATGAGATACCGCCGTATGAGAAAAACCCGGCGAAATACGTGTGTACCCCGGCACGGGCGTATCAGAACCGCGCAAAGCTGGAGCGCAACTGGGCAAGACTGTGCGAATACTCCGAAAGCTGTCCGCTCAACCGCGTGGAGAAGCGCGGGAGCAAGCTGGGCGTGATAAGCGCGTCGATTGCGTATCAGTATGCAAAAGAGGCGTTTCCGGAGGACACGTCGTTTTTCAAGCCCGGTCTTACATACCCCTTGCCGATTGAGGCTATCCGCGCCTTTGCCGACGAGGTGGAGACGCTGTACGTTGTGGAAGAGCTGGATGGCTTCATGGAGAGCGAGCTTAGAAACGCGGGGATAGACTGTATCGGCAAGACAGTTGTCAGCCCCATGTACGAGCTTGACCCGCAAAGGCTCAAAGAGGACATCTTCGGCATAAAGCCCGAAGCGCACAAGGTGGACGTGCAATGTGCGCCGCGTCCCGCGGCACTTTGCCCGGGCTGTCCGCACAGAGGCTTCTTCTACAGCGTGTCGAAGATAAAAAACGCCGTTGTCGCCGGTGACATCGGCTGTTACACCCTCGGCGCGGCACCCCCTCTGAACGCGACCGACACCTGCGTGTGCATGGGCGGTGGCTTCTCCGT
>CAZBYU010000299.1:0-1881 GCA_964496235.1 uncultured Oscillospiraceae bacterium
GTGAAAAAAGATGTGCCAAGTGCTGAAGATCAGCGAATCGGGGTACTATCGGTGGCTGAGAAATCAAGGAAAGCAAACAGGTAGACAACTTCTTCTGGTCAAGATCAAGGAAATTGTAAAAGAGCATCCCGACAATCAAAATTACGGTGTGGATCGGATACTCCTGGCATTGTTGCAAAAAGGCATTCAGGTCAGCCGTCGAACGGTGTACCGAACCATGCAAGAGGGCGGTATGCTACATAAAAAGCGCACGCCTCGTGGCATTACTAAGGCAACAACCGAGGTTCAGGAGCAGGAAAACCTCATAAAACGGGATTTTTGTGCAGATAAGCCTCTGAAAAAGCTTCTTACGGACATTTCAGAAATTCAGTGTGTCGATGGGAAACTGTACGTTTCGCCTGTTTTGGATTGCTTTTCCGGAGAAATTCTTGCATTGGAAATGCAGGACAACATGAAGAAAGAACTTTGTATTGATACGGTTCGTCAGCTTCAAGCCCAGTACGGCAAGCTCCTACAGGGGGTCATTCTGCACATCGATCGCGGCAGTCAGTACACCAGCGAAGCATTTCGGGAGGAGCTACGGTCCATCGGCATCACCCAGAGCCTCAGTGGCACCGGTCACTGCTTTGACAACGCCCGAATGGAAAGCTTCTTTGCTACCTTGAAGAAGGAGAAGATCTATCAGATCGCCGCATACAAGCTCACCAGAGCGCAGGTCAAGACCATTATCTTCCGCTACGTATTCACTTACTACAACCGCATTAGAATTTGTTCAGTAAACCCCGGCGGCTTGCCTCCCGTGAAGTACCGTGAGTGGGTCGCCGCGCACACCGCCTGAGCGGCGCGCCGCGCCGCGCTGGATTTTCTCCGTTCCGCTACGCTCCACTCCAAAAATCCAGCACATTATCCTCAAACCTCAGATTTTGGGGGATTTTTGACTGCACATATCTTGACAATTCCATTTTGCGATTAAAGCCATTCCACTATCATCAGCAAAATACTTGTTCAAATAAATGGGGTAGAAGATTGCAATTATACACAAAAACACCCCTACAACATAAAAAGGAACCTGTTTTATCATACTCTTTATTCTGCTTCAAATGGCGATTTAGTATTATAGAACTCGCATTAGCAGCACATAATAACATCATGGAAACAGCAAGAAATATTGTGCAACATATCGAAAAACTCATATCTTGTGTCCTCCGCGTTTTTGGGCTGATATCAAGGTTAATTCATTTTATATTTCATGCATGTAAGAATAAGTGTTGGAACATTTATTGTCATAGCGTCGCAACGCTCTTTGGATCGCAAAATTCAATCACCTTATCATATAAAAATTGCAATTCATCTTGGATGTGCTGCTTATTCTCCCACACTATATACTCGCGGACAACAGAAACAAACAAATTCACATATGGTCTTAATCCTATGTCCGAGCAATGGAGACGCTTTGACAACATAATGGTATATTTATCGTATATCCCCCCAATGCCGTGGCTCTCATGCGAAAGCGTTCTCCGTATCTGGGGCTTGCTGCAACTTGATATATCAATTTAAGTTTTGCCTTAAATAGTTCCAATTGTGACAAAAACAATCGAAACAAATTATCAAAGCTGTCAACGCTCTGTATTGCCTGCCAAAAGAGTTCTTTGGTGATCGTCTCCAATCCCCAAAACGCAGCTTCAAAGACGATCTCGTCCTTGTCATTAAATCGATAATACAAGCTACTCGCAGTTAATCCAGTAGCCTCACACAGTGCCCGATCGGTTATCCGTTCCAATCCACATTCTGCCAAACAATCAAAGCATTCTCTCAAGATTTCTTCTTTGCAGTTTTCAATTTCGACCTTTTTGAAACCCATCTTTTCTACTTGTATGT
>CAZBYU010000300.1:0-1870 GCA_964496235.1 uncultured Oscillospiraceae bacterium
GCTTTGAAGACATGGTGGACTTCTTCGGTGACTTCCTGTTGCTCTTTGTGGCGGCACTGCCGACGCTGATAATTCTGGGAGTGATAGTTTTTGCCGCCGTGAAACTGATAAAGCGCGGTCGCAAAAAACGCGCGGCAAAGAAAGCCGCCGCTAGGGAAAGCATAAGCAAAGACACAAAATAACACGAAAACAATCCAAGGATATACAAAAAAGCTGTTGCATATGTTTGCAACAGCTTTTTATTACGTATATCTCTGCTCTCAGCCTATACCGCCGAGAAGCGCACCCGCGACGAGAACGACGAGAGTCATAAGGCAGTAGACATACTTGCCAAGGGGGTAAAACCATTTGCCGAGCGGCTTGTTGATGCCCTCGCTGACTGCGGCAACAGCGGTCTCTTTTTTGAGTATCCAGAAGAACATGACAGCGGCAAGGAACGCACCCATGGGGCAAATATAAATAGATATAACGTCCATCCACTGAGATGTCCACGGCTGAATCATGACGGAAACGACCATGCCCAAAAGCCCGATGATAACCACCGCGGGCAAACGCTTTACCTTGAACTGCTCGCTGAGCCATGCAACGGGGGCTTCATAAAGATTGATTATAGAGGTAAGCCCGGCGAAGAGGACACAGACAAAGAACACCGCGCCGACAATACGCCCGCCTGCCATGCCGTTTAACACATTGACCAGATACACGAACATCAGCCCCGGACCGCCCTTGGACGGCTCGACCCCGCCGGCGGCCATTGCCGGGAGAATGACGAGTGCGGCAAGCATGGCGGCGCAGGTATCAAAAACGGCGACATTACGCGCGGAGGACGGGATATCCTCGTCCTTGGAGAAGTACGAGCCGTAAATGACAGAGCCGTTGCCCGCGACGGAGAGGGAGAAGAACGCCTGACCGAACGCATATATCCAGACCTCGGGGTCGAAAATCCGCTCGGGCTGAAGCGTGAAAATGTACTTGTACCCCGCGCCCGAGCCGGGAAGCGTGGCGATATACACGCCGAGTATGACAAACAGCACAAACAGAGCGGGCATCATGATTTTATTTGCCTTTTCAATGCCGCCGGATATGCCGAGAGTAAGAATCGCAAGCCCTATAACAAGACCGACAACCTGCCACACGGTATTTCCGATATTGAAAACGCCGTTATCCGCCATCATGGACACAGCCTCGCCGAGTGTGGCGGCTTCCGGCGCAGTCGCACCGAACGCGGCACCTATGGCGTTCATATCCGTTCCGAGGGCATAAAGCGAGCCTGAAAGACCCATGAAGCAATACTTGAATATCCAGCCCATAACAACGGTATAGCCGATGGCAAGACCCATCGCGCCGATTATAGGCAAGGCACCGATGAGCTTACCGATGTGGGCGTTGCCCCAACGCTGTTCGGTGCATTTGCCGAACGCGCCGACAGGTCCCGAACCCGCCCAACGACCGAGCGCAAACTCCTCCATCACACCGGACGAGCCGATGAGCGCGACACAGACGAAATACGGCAACAGATAAGTCAAACCGCCGTAGGTGGACACCATTATGGGGAAACGCCATATATTACCCATGCCGACGGCAGAGCCGATACAGGCTAATATAAAGCCCCATTTTGTGGTGAAACCGTCTTCTGTTTTGTGCAGTTTCTGTTCTGACATTTTTGATTCCCTCCGAATAATTGAAGAATAATATTATTGGGATTCGACTGACACGTCGTCAGAAGAAGCTCGCTACGTTCCGTTTCCGTCTCACGACGAAAACTTCACTTCCGCTCCCTCCTTCTTCCTCTTCAAATCAAACCCGCTTCGCTGGGCTTTGATTTGATTTTTTTGAGGGGATTACTCCGGATTACTAAGCTTCTTTTCGC
>CAZBYU010000301.1:0-443 GCA_964496235.1 uncultured Oscillospiraceae bacterium
AAACAACATATTCGCCGCGCCTGAACGCTCAATGCTTCACAGCGGCGAATTTTTGCAAAAAAAGCTTGCGTAAAAAGTAATTGTACTGTGGTAATAACGTTTTCCCTGTTTGCGTAAATTCAGTTGCCGTCTCACACGGCGATAATCCAACGCTCATTCTCCATACCTTCCGCATAAATTGCTGAAACAAAACGGATAATAA
Organism: uncultured Oscillospiraceae bacterium; assembly: GCA_964496235.1. GTDB lineage: Bacteria > Bacillota > Clostridia > Oscillospirales > Oscillospiraceae > Limivicinus. The sequence goes on from CAZBYU010000301.1 coordinate 203, forward strand.
CAGCGTCTAAAGCCAAGCCGACAGAGATAAGAGAAAACGTCGGCCTAGACCGGCGGGCATGAACCCGGCGGTCTGAACAGGAGGCAAAGAGATATGAGAAAGCTTCTTGAAACCCTGCTGCGTAGCCGCACCGCCGATGTTGCGCTTGTTTCAGTGGCTGTGGCGGTGTTTATTCTGGCGGCGGGCGTGTTTTTCCTGCTTGATAATCGCCATGTTCGCTTCAAACTCAGCGGCGAGAGCG
>CAZBYU010000301.1:453-1862 GCA_964496235.1 uncultured Oscillospiraceae bacterium
GCGAAATGACGGTGGAATACGGTCAGAGATTTACCGAGCCGGGAGTCAGCGCGTCTGCGGTGGGAGAATTCACATTGTCGCGCCCATTGAAAGTGAAATCTCGCGGCGAGGTGGATACGCTCCGCCTCGGTAGCTATACCCTTGTCTACACTGCACACTATAAATCCCATGATTATATGGCAGAACGCGTCGTGACCGTTGTGGACACCACGCCGCCGGTTATCACCCTGCGTTATGACAGCTCTTACCGTCCCAATTGGCTTGACGGCTATATCGAGGAGGGCTATTCCGCAGTTGACGCGCACGACGGAGACCTTACCGCTTCTGTCGAAGTCACGCGCAAGGCGGGGTGCATTATATATACTGTTACCGACGCGGCGGGCAACCGCACTCAGGTAGAACGCAGACCGAATTATACCGTGGGCTGCCCCACGCTCACGATTTTCGGCGATAGCAATGTGGTTATAAGTGCGCGTCCGCGCTATGATGACCCGGGCTGTGCCGCTTATGACGAATACGGCAACGACTTTACCGACCGTGTTGCAGTCAACGGAGATCTCCGTACTGACACACTGGGGGAGTATACCGTTGTTTACAGCGTGACAAATGCCGACGGGGACGAGGTATCCGCCGAGCGACACGTGACCGTGGCGGGGGAGAGCCTGCCCGAGGAAAAGCGCGAGGATAAGGTAATATACCTCACATTTGATGACGGACCCGGTCCGTATACCGACACGCTTTTGGATGTGCTGTCGGAGTACGACGCGAAAGCAACGTTTTTTGTTACCGGGAACCGCGAAAGATACCGCGACGCGATAAGTCGTGCCTATGATGAGGGTCATGCTATCGGCGTACACTCATATACTCACGACTACGGTAGCATCTACTCCTCCGAGGAAGCGTTTTTTGATGACTTCAATCGCACTGAGGACATGATTTACGACCTCACAGGTAGCTATACCCAGGTTTGCCGTTTTCCCGGCGGCAGTTCCAACACTGTCAGCCGCTTTAATCGCGGTATAATGACGCGCCTTACGGCACAGTTGGAGGACATGCAGTACCGCTATTTCGACTGGAACGTCAGTAGCGGTGACGCGGGTGAGACGACCAGTACACAGCGCGTTGCGGAGAATATCATCTCCGGCTGTATGGGTAAAAGCTGTGCCGTCGTGCTTCAGCATGATATAAAGGAGTTCAGCGTGAACGCTGTCGAGGCGGTTTTGCAATGGGGCGTGGAAAACGGATATAACTTCAAAGCACTTGACCTCACCTCGCCCTGCATACACCACGGCATAGCCAATTGAAAATGTTGATAAGAATCGGCACCGCGATAGAACCCCGGTGCCGATTCTTTATTGACAACCCGGCGGACAGATATTATTATATTCCTGCGCCGCATCCTACTTGAT
>CAZBYU010000302.1:0-1856 GCA_964496235.1 uncultured Oscillospiraceae bacterium
GAGCAGTACATCTACGTGGAGTATTTTATCATTCAGCATGGGAAGTTTTTCGACACGATACTGGATATACTGTGCGAAAAGAGCCGAGCAGGTGTAGATGTACGCGTGATATACGACGATCTCGGCAGTATTTCCACCTTCTCGCTTTTTGACCGACAGCGGCTTATTGAGGCAGGGATACGCTGTATTCCGTTCAACCCTATGCTTGCCATCGGCGGCACGCTTAATTACCGCGACCACAAGAAGATACTCGCAATAGACGGACGCGTGGCATACACAGGCGGGATAAACCTCGCCGACGAGTACATCAACGAGGTGGAACGCTTCGGGCATTGGAAGGACATCGGCTTTCGCATAACCGGTCCGAGTGCGGCGGGCTTTGCCGAGATATTTCTGCTGTTCTGGAACGCGTTCGGCGAGAGATCGACCGAGCCGTTATCTCTGCCGGAGAGTGTGTCTGCGCCGGTGAGTGAACCGGACGGCTATGCGCTGACGTATATGGACTCTCCGCTTCAATACGATGCACTGAGCAACAACCTGTACATCGATCTGCTGTCCGTCGCGGAGGATTACGCGTGGTTTTATACGCCATATCTCACGCCCGGCGATGAGCTTCAGGAGGCGTTTATACGCGCGGCATCGCGCGGGGTCGATGTGCGGATAATCATGCCGGGCATTCCCGACAAAAAGCTGATATTCCGCATGTCACGCAGTTACTATCAGGCACTTTTGGAGGCAGGCGTGAAGATATATGAGTATACGCCCGGCTTCGTACACGCAAAGGCATGTCTTGTGGACGGCGTGGTGGGTACTGTAGGCACTGTAAACCTCGATTATAGGAGCTTATTCTTGCACTTCGAGAATAATACAATATTTTACAAAGCTTCTCTGCTCGATGATTTGAAGAAGGATTTCATCGACACGCTGTCAAAATGCACCGAGCAAAAGCCCTATGACAAACGCCGCTACATGCGCCGCTGGATCGTCGACGGCATACTGCGTATAATCGCCCCGCTGTGCTGATGGGTTAGTGAAACATAAGGTACGCTCTTGTAAAACAAGAGCGTACCTTATACTATCTCCAAATCAAAAACAAATCACACATTTTCTGAATCGTGCGTATCAAATCCCGGTGCTATTCGTCCGTTCCGTCATCGCAGATGAGACCGTAGCCGCCCTGCTTGCGTTTATAGACCACGGAGATCGCGTCATCCGCGTCCATGTTCTTGAACACAAAGAACTCGTGACCCAGCAGTTCCATTTGCAAAATAGCCTCCTCGGCAGACATCGGCTTTATCGAGAAACGTTTGGAACGAACAATTTTGAACTCTCCCTCCTCGTCCTCCGCCGGGGCATATGCAGGCACAACATCACGCTCCAAAGCCCCCTCACGCAAACGCTTTTCAAGGCGGGTCTTGTTTCTGCGTATCTGGCGTTCGATCGCGGCGACGCCGGAGTCCACAGAAGCGTACATGTCGTTAGTCAGTTCGCTGGCTCTGTAATAGAGACCGTTGTTGTGGATGGTGATTTCCGCGAGAAAACGACCGCGGCTGATGCTGAACGTTACAAACGCCTCCGCCTCGGTTTTGAAGAATCGGTCGAGCTTGGAAATCTTACGTACGGCGTAAGCTCTCAGATCCTCGGAGGAATCCATCTTCTTTTCGGTGAAAGTGAACTTCATACTGCCAACTCCTTTCATATGCCGGTTGTCTTATCAACGTGGAGCTTCTCTGCTCCTCGCTTTCATGGTTATTATAGCATATGTACAGAGCAAAATGAAGTGCTTTTTGTGAACATTGCACATTTTAGCATATGTGACAGACTTGGCATGTCATTTTCGTAGGATATGACCAAAA
>CAZBYU010000303.1:0-1856 GCA_964496235.1 uncultured Oscillospiraceae bacterium
CGCCGCAGAAAAGCCATGAGTATCAAGGCTTTTCGGGCGAAGCAGCATTTTGAAGCATTCAAAATACTCGGCGGCTTCAGCTTGTCAAAAAAGTTCAACAGAACTTTTTTGACAAGCTGAAACACGGCTCGGATTATTCCGAGCCGTGTTTTTGTCCGCATTCCGTCGAATGCGAAATGCGATGGGGCGTAAAATTTACGTTCAATTGGCGGTAACTTCCTTGCACGGTGGGTTTTTGAGTGTTATGATATATATAGTATGCGAATGTGGGGTAGATGCTTATGAGCCTTGCGAATGTAATATCCCTGCTTGGTGGGGTGGCACTGTTCCTTTTCGGCATGACGCTGATGGGCGAGGGGCTGAAAAAGGTTGCGGGTAGCAGTCTTGAGCTGATTCTCTACCGCCTGTCGAGCACACCCATACGCGGGCTGTTGCTCGGCACGGGGGTCACCGGGGTTATACAGTCCTCTGCGGCGACGAGCGTTATGGTCGTGGGCTTTGTTAACTCCGGTATGATGAAGTTCAGACAGGCGATCTCAGTCATTCTCGGCGCACTCATCGGTACGAGTGTCACCGGCTGGATAATCTGCCTTTCCAGTATCGAGGGCAGTAGCGGCTGGGCGGCACTGTTCTCCACCTCTACCATATCCGCCATCGTTGCCGTCGTGGGCATAGTAATGCGTATGTTCTGCAAGGACGTGACCCGCCGCCACGCAGGTGACATCTGTCTCGGCTTCGCGGTGCTGATGTTCGGCATGCAGTCGATGAGCGGTGCGGTCTCGCCACTGCGCGAGAGCGAGACCTTTATCCGTGTTCTCACCACGTTTTCAAACCCCGTGATCGGTATCGCCGTCGGTGCGGTGTTCACGGCGGTTTTGCAAAGTGCGTCCGCCGCCGTCGGAATTTTACAGGCTCTTTCTGCCACAGGCGCGGTCACATTTGCCACGGCATACCCCATAATCCTCGGTATCGCCGTAGGCGCGGCAGTGCCGGTGCTGTTGTCGGCTCTCGGTGCGCGTGTGGACGGGCGGCGCACCGCCATGTCCTACCTCGTGGCGGAGCTTTCCGGCGCGGTGATGTGCGCGATTGCATTTTATATTCCGGATTTCTTTTTCGACTTCGGCATTAAATACGCCGTTATGGACACTGTCACTATTGCACTTTTGAACTCCGTTTTCCGCACGGTCACGGCTCTTCTTCTCCTCCCGCTTATTGATCGCATGGCAGATCTCATTTGTGCCGTCATCAAAGAAAGTGAGGACGAGCGTCGAGCAAGAAACGAGTTTGACCGCCTTGACGAGCGTTTCCTCGAACACCCCGCCGTTGCCGTCGAGCAAAGCCGCATGACCGTCAACTCCATGGCGCAGTGCGCCAAGGACAATATGCTTGCCGCGGTGGAGCTTTTGCAAAACTATACTCAGGCGGGGTTTGACCGCGTTCAGGCTGCGGAAGAGCTTGTTGACCGCTTCGAGGATAAGCTGGGTACTTATCTTGTCAAGGTCACGGCAACGGAGCTGACTGTCGAACAAAGCTCGCTTGTGTCGAAGTATCTGCACGCGCTCAGCGACTTTGAGCGTATCGGCGACCATGCAGTCAACATTTCCGAAAATGCACAGGAAAAGAACAACAAGAAGGTTGTGTTCTCGCCCTCTGCCGAAGCTGAGCTTGACACCCTCAACGCCGCCGTGCAGGAGATACTTGCTCTTGCCATAGATTCCTTTGTCAACGAAGACATCTCCGAGGCGTACCGCGTCGAGCCGCTTGAAGAGCGCATTGACGTTCTTTGCGACGAAATGAAGCTCCGCCATGTCGACAGAGTGCGGCGCGGGGAGTGTTCCCTTGAACACGGCTTTTTG
>CAZBYU010000304.1:0-1848 GCA_964496235.1 uncultured Oscillospiraceae bacterium
AACGTGGGATTGTATATGGTTTGGCAGATACCCGCAGGCAGAGGTGGTACCGGATGTATCAATATAGAAATTTGAAGGAGTGTGGACTATGAGGAGAAAGGGAATCGAGAGAAAAGGATTTTTTGGGGGATATGTTCTGGTGCTTTTATTGGTGTTCCCGAATGCAGTTCCTGTCTTTGCTGATGCAGCATAAAAGGAAGCGGTCAGGGTATCAGCTCCGAGAATTGTGGCAGATGAGGAGATGCTGTCGGAGCAGAGAGTAACGTGGGATTGTATATGGTTTGGCAGATACCCGCAGGCAGAGGTGGTACCGGAGGCGGAAGAATATACGCCGCTGGACGGCAAATTGCTTCGCGAGGGTGATCTGATAAGGGATGATATATTGTATCGGGCACTGCAGGAGACGGATGCGTGGGATGAGCGGGGAGATGTTGTGCTGGCAGGGGAGAAGTATCGCAGAATCCGAAGTCGGGATGTGATAAATGGAATGTATCGGGAGTCGGGGTACTATCAGTGGAAGGATGCAGATACCTATCACTATTTTAAGTATCAGCCGATTAAGTGGAGAATTTTGTCGGTGTCTGATTCTAAAATGATGCTTTTGGCTGACAGGGCATTGGATAATCAAAGATATCATGCTTCGAATACAGAGGTGACATGGGAGAAGTGTACCATGCGAAGCTGGCTGAATGGTTACGGTGCATCAGAAAATAAGCAGGGGACAGATTATACCGGCGGTAATTTTATAGATACTGCGTTTTCGCAGTCAGAGCAGCAGATTATCAGCATTGCGGCTGTAAAGAATGAGGACGGAATGGTATGCGGTACGGAGGGAGGAGCTGATACGAGGGATAAGATATTTCTTTTGTCCGAAGCAGAGGTATATACCGCTGCTGCAAAGCCGTATGGATTTACTGCAGGCAAGGTGTCTGTTCCTAATACAGTGAAGCTTTATGGGGTGTCTTATAAGGTTACTGCGATTGGAAAGAAGGCGTTCTATAACAATCGTAAGCTGCGCAGCGTGACAGTTGGAAAAAATGTAAAGCAGATTAGGGCGAAGGCGTTTCATGGATGTACGAAGCTGCGATATCTTGTATCGGAAGGGATGGAAGGCTAGGGGAACGCTGATTAATACAGCCTTGGCGTTATACGCTGCGTATGATCTCTGATTCTCATTGAAAGTGACATGTTTGTTACATCGGCGTGTTCGGCAACCCATACGTCTAATTTTGTAATCCCGGTATACCTCTAGCTGCGTGTTACCTTATTCCCATATGCATCGGAATATGTCCGGGTGCCTTCGTGCTCCGCAAGACTTACTTCATACAGGTATTGGTTGCAGACAACACGGATATATTGAGATTCTGAACTCGGAATGGCATCAGATAATGCAAAGCAGTCCCAAAGTGTATGCTACTTTTATTCTGAACTGCTTCCCGTCAAGTAGACCAACAAAAAAATATAAAGTTTTTTTCTGCCAGTAGCTATTTACCTGCTGGCAGTTTTTTATGGTTCACTTTAGTGTTTGAGCGAAGCGGTTTCTTCAACAGAAGAATGAGCAAGCGAAAGATAAATCCACCTGCTATGCAGGTGAGAGTAGGTAAGCTTTAGCTTCAAGAAAAAAACTCCTTTGTTATAATAAGTATGGTTCGCCAACCGTACTAAGAACAAAGGAGCATTCCAAATGGATAAAAATACATTATCACATACTAGATGGGAATGCAAATATCATATTGTTTTTGCACCTAAATATAGGAGACAAGTGATTTACGGAAAGATACGAGAAGAAAAAACTCTTTCAATGGGTGGTGCTGACAGTGTGGAAAATCTTTCTTGTACTTGTGAGCC
>CAZBYU010000305.1:0-1836 GCA_964496235.1 uncultured Oscillospiraceae bacterium
GGTTATTCAGGTCGAGCGTCGTCACGCGGAACATCTCTCCCGCGCCCTCACAGTCGGAGCCGGTGATTATCGGGGTGTTGACATAGACAAAGCCGCGGCTCTGGAAAAATTCATGCACTGCCTGTGCCGCCACACTTCTCACGCGGAAGGTGGCGGAGAAGAGATTGGTGCGCGGGCGAAGGTGCTGGATCGTGCGGAGAAACTCCACGCTGTGTCGCTTTTTCTGCAAGGGGTAATCCGGCGTGGACGCGCCCTCTATCTCTATCTTGTCGGCTTTCAGCTCAAACGGCTGTTTTGCCTCGGGCGTAAGCACGAGCGTGCCGTGGACTATCAACGCCGCGCCGACATTGGTGTGTGCTATCTCATCATAGTTATCTATCGCGTCGCGCTCAAAAACGACCTGCACGGACTTAAAGCAGCTGCCGTCGTTAAGCTCGATAAAGCCGAAGTTTTTCATGTCACGCACGGTGCGAACCCAGCCGCATACCGTCATGCTCTGTCCGCCGAGTGCGTTCGCGTCGGCGTATATGCCGGATATTTTCTGACGTTTCATTTGCTTAACCTCTTTTTCTCAAAAGCTAGTAATCTATTATATACACACTCCGTCCGATTTTCAACCGAAACTTGCGGCATTTAGTCGTCAAAATATAAACTCTATCGGTGCGGCGTGGTTTTTCAGCTCTATTTCCCGGTACACGCCGCCGTCTTCTCCGTCGCGCGTCCACGCAACCTCGTTTTCAAACGTGAACTTTGCGTGCTTGGTGTGTACAATGACAAGCTTATCACTGTCGAAGCGTTGGCTGAGTACGCTTGCCGCGAGTGTGCCGAGGCTTTCCAAGCTACCGGGGTCTTTGACAAGGACAAGCTCGCTCATGCCGTCTCCAAGCCCCACCATCTCCTCGCGCAGCTTCACTATCCCCGCGACAGAGGTGGAGTTGGACATACTGCCGTAGACAAGCTTTCCCTCGAACACACCGTCATCGTACTCGACGCGGGTGTTGTAGGTCTCTATCTTGCCCAGTGCCGCCGCACCCTGTAGGACATACGCGAGATGACCGAGGCGTTTTTTCATATCCTGCGGTGTGGCATAGCTGACCTCGGTGAACGCGCCGAACGCCGCGATATACGCGAAGTATTTGTCCGCGCCGAATCCGCCCACATCGTAGGGGTGTGCCGTTCCGCCGAGTATGCGTCTTGCCGCGCCGACAGTGTCGTTTTTCGGGAGGGACAGGGTAGTGGCAACATCGTTTGCCGTACCCATTGGGATATAGCCGAGTGGCGGACGGCTCTCCTTGGGCAGCTGCATAAGCCCGGCTATGACCTCGCTGAGTGTTCCGTCTCCGCCGATGCATGCAACAATGTCATACCGCGCGGCATAGTCGCGTGTAAGCTCAGTCGCCTCGCCGACGCCGGAGGTGAAAAACAGCGTTGTCCTCATACCGCCGTCATCGAGCGTCTTCAATGCCTCGGTAAAGCCCTGCTTGTATCCGCCTCGTCCCGCCGCGGGGTTGACTATCAGCATGAGATTTTTTTTCATCTTGCCGCTCCCATTTAGTATTTCTTAAATGAAAAAGAGCCGAACCGCAAAGGCTCGGCTCTCGTATTCTAATGTATCGTTCAACACAGGAATTGTCAAGAAAAAATTCGCCGTACCCTCGAACAGTTCGGCGATTGACTTCGCTGACTTTTGAGTGATCAAACGTCTCGCGTAATAATCATTTTGTCTGCAAAGTGCGCTTTCTCCGTGCCTCTTGTCAACGACGCGGCTTATATTCGTTCATAGACGCGCAAAGGGAGAAGCCAAAGGCTTCTCCCTGTACGTTCCTGATTAAACGC
>CAZBYU010000306.1:0-1829 GCA_964496235.1 uncultured Oscillospiraceae bacterium
TTTATGTGCCTTTGCCTGATACTCGCCGGAAAAGTTAAGGTCGATATCGGGGGTCTTCTCGTTGCCGGGGAAGCCGAGAAAAGTCTCAAACGGGATATTGAACCCATCTCGGCGCATTCTCTCGCCGCATTCGGGGCAGTCCTTTTCCGGCATGTCCGCGCCGCAGCCGTAGCTGCCGTCGGTGACGAACTCGCTGTGTCGGCAATTGGGGCAGACATAGTGCGGTGGGAGGGAGTTGACCTCGGTTATGCCGGACATGTACGCCACGATCGACGAGCCGACAGACCCACGCGAGCCGACGAGATAGCCGTTTTCGAGCGAGTTTTCCACAAGCTTTTGGGCGGACATATAGATGACGTCATAGTTATGGTCAAGTATGGTTTTAAGCTCGACATCGACACGGCTTTGAACAAGCTCCGGCGGATTATCCCCGTAGATACGGTGCATCTTGTCATAAACAAGGGTTTTTAGCTGCTCGGCAGAGTTCTCTATCTTCGGCGGGAAGAGATCCTTAGGCAAAAGCTCTATCTCCTCGACGGTGTCGGCAATGGCACGGGTGTTGGTGATGACGACCTCGCGGGCAATGTCCTCGCCTAGATACATAAACTCCTCGAGCATTTCATCAGTCGTGCGGAAGAAGATGGGGCAACTTCTGTCGGCATCGGAGAATTTCTTCGCCGCCTGTAAAATCTTGCGATACTGCTCATCCTCGGCATCCATGAAATGCACATCGCTTGCCGCGATAACCGGCTTGCCGAGCTTTTTGCCGAGGTTGACAATGACGCGGTTATAATCCTGCAAGACCTTTTCGTCACGCACCGTGCCGTTATCTATGAGGAAAGCGTTATTGCAGATGGGCTGTATCTCAAGATAGTCATATAGCTTGGCTATCTTTTCAAGCTCTCTCTGGTTCGCGCCCTTCATGACCGCGCCGTAAAGCTCTCCCATGCCACAGGACGAGCCGACGAGGATGCCCTCTCGGTGCTGTACCAAGAGGCTTTTGGGGATATTGGGGGTGCGGTGAAAATGCTTGAGATAGGACTGGGATATCATCTCATAGAGATTTTTAAGACCCTTGCGGTTTTGCACAAGGAGGATCATGTGATAGGTCTTTGCGATATCCGTGCGGCGAATGGAATGATAAACCCGCTCAATATCGTCCACGGTTTTCGCGCCGCGCTGTCGGAGCATGGGGATAAACTTGTCCATCATGCGGGCAACTACCATCGCGTCATCGGACGCGCGGTGATGATTAAACTGCGGGAGACCAAGGTGGTTAGAAACAATGTCAAGCTTGAAGCGTTTAAGCTCGGGCAAGAGAGCCTGAGAGAGTGCAAGCGTGTCCATAAACACAGGGTTGAAGCGGAGCTTCTGCCTGTTTGCCGCCGCCGTCATAAAGCCGACATCGAAATGTGCATTGTGCGCGATCAGCGGTCTGTCCCCGGCAAACTCCATGAACATCTCCATGGCGGTCTTCTCGTCGGGTGCGCCGGCAACGTCACTGTCTCTTATGCCGGTAAGCTTGGTGATGTCCGGGGGAATATGCATCTTTGGGTCGACAAAGGTGTTGAACTCACGAATTATATTGCCGCCGGAGAATATGACCGCACCTATCTCCGTCATGCGGTCATTCACGGCGTTAAGACCCGTGGTCTCAATGTCGAAGGCAACAAACTCCGCATCAAGCGGAAGCTGTGACTTGCCGATGACGGCACTGTTGCCGTCCATGTCGTTATAGTAATACGCCTCCAGACCGTATATTATCTTGACACCCCGCTTTTTCCCGGCTTTCCACATGTCCGGGAACGCCTGAGCCACGCCGTGATCCG
>CAZBYU010000307.1:0-1797 GCA_964496235.1 uncultured Oscillospiraceae bacterium
GCAGATTGGGCATGTCCATGATTTCCTGGGTACGGGCAAAGCTCTTTCGCAGAGTCTTGCCGTAGAGAACATCCTTCGGCATTAGCGCACTCTCCTTGTTTTTAAATTGCGAACACCCGGGTGCGTTGTCAAATCTCTCGACCCCGGTGTTGATTTTGGAAGGTCATAATGCTATAATTTGTAGCGTAAAGAGTGGGGGTATGTCCCCTCTCCACAACACATAGCACTCTATTTTAACATCAACCCACCTGCAAAGTCAAGGGGGATTTATAAAAAATATTCGGATCTCGCATACGTTCGGCTAGGGTTTGTTTTTTAGACTCTAGCCATTTGTGTTTTTCATCCGACCAAGGAGCGTTACGATGGATTTTCGCGTTGTTCTTTTATTGATCGCCGAGGCTTTATTCGCCCTGTGGCTTCTCTACCGCGCCGAGCTTTTGAAAAAACCGGGGTATATTGCCGTGGCTGTGATATTGACGGCGTTTGCGTTTTACAGCCGCTGTACTGTCCTAGACTACAGATCTGTTGACTACACCCTTTTTCTCTCCGATTGGGTGGAACAATTCCGTCTGCACGGCGGGTTTTCAGCTCTCTCCGGACGCTTCGGTAGTTGTAACTATAACATACCTTATCTCTACTTCCTCGCACTGTTCTCCTATAGCAGCATCAACGATCTTTATCTCATAAAGCTTCTCAGCATATTTTTCGATGTTCTCCTCTCGTGGGCTGTCTTGCTCATGGTAAAGCATTACTCTAGCAGTGACATTCGCACTTTATCTGCCTTTTTTGTTGCATTGCTACTGCCAACCGTCTTTATCAACAGTTCAATCTGGGCACAGTGCGACAGCATTTACGTGTCTCTCGCCCTGCTCGGTATATACTTCGCTCTTGATGACCATCCCGTGCTGTCCATGGTTTTGGCCGCACTGTCTTTCGGATTTAAGCTTCAAGCGGTTTTCATTCTACCGGTTTATGTGGTGCTGTGGATTTACGGCAAATTCAATTGGAAGCATTTCTTCGTTTTCCCGTTCACCTACCTTGTCCTCGTTCTCCCCGCCGTGTTGCTCGGTCGTCCTTTTATCGAAACTCTCACGCTTTATATCGACCAATCCGGCACAGTCGGCAGTGGCTTGAACTATAACTCCCCCTCCATTTTTTCCTTTATTCAATACTCCGTTCCTGATTGGCTCAGCTCAGAGATTTCCCCATACGACGCAAGTGCTGCATTCACTTTTCAAAACAATGCTCCCGAGGAATTCAACGCACGTCTTTCCGGTTACGGTGTGTTCGCCGCATTTTTATATATGTTCGCTGTATTTGCCATATGTTTCGCTTTCCGCAAAAAGCTCAACGACCGTGCTATACTTGGCGCGGCAGTTCTACTGATTGTCGGAATCCCATTTTTACTCCCGCACATGCATGATCGATATTTCTTCGCCTCAGACATCCTCACCTTGGTTCTCGCCTTTGTTTCACCTCCTTACGCCGCCGCAGCTTTACTCGCACAGTTTGCTTCTTTACTTGGGTACTACGCCTATTTTATGATGCGTTTCCTCTTACTGATGGATCGCGGCGCAACTGCGCTTATTTTCGTGATCATCTTGGCTTTGGTTTTCTTCTTCACGTCACTTTTTGTCGGTCGAAAAAATAATTTTGAAAAATCGAAAAATAGTTGTTGACAAAATCAAATTATCTGTTATAATCATTCATGCCTTAAATGTGGTGCGCCGATGTGAGGCAAACGACTTTAAATGGAGTTGAAGCCTCGGCGTTTATGCGAGAGTGCTGGAACAGGTA
>CAZBYU010000308.1:0-1790 GCA_964496235.1 uncultured Oscillospiraceae bacterium
GTGCTGTCGATATATTACATGAGTGAGAGCGATGTAATATATCGACAGCATTTTTTGTGGAATAGGATTAGGCTGTCAAAAGCCTATAGGATAAAAAAGTAGGAGGGAAAAGGATGTTTTTTGGAGTAAGTGGTCAGAAACAGGTTACAGATGGTGCACAGGAGAAGCACAGTAAGGCTTCTGTTTGGAAGGAGGCAATCGAGCAGCTGGTAGATCCGTCCTATGGCATGAGTGAGGAAGAAAAAAGCGGTTATGAACAAAAAATTATGCAGAAGCTGAAAATGGGCAAAAAGCTGGATGCTGAGGAATTGGAGTATCTGCGTCTGCACTGTCCGGAGATGTACCGTTCGGCGATTCGTGTTGAAACGGAACGAAAGGCATTACAGTCACGACTTAAGAGCTGCCGCTCGAAGGAAGAAGTTCGTCAGGTGATCTCAGCACAGATGGAGGTTCTGGAGGCGATGAATGGCGATCCGGATCAGGAATATATGGCTGCTATGGTGAAAAATGAGGTGGATGAGTTTCGAAAGAGTGCTTCTTATGCACGCCTTCCGGAGCGAAAAGAGGATGGAAAGGAGCAGGGAGCAGGAAAGGCAGAAGCTGCTGAGCAGAAGGGACAGGGTCTTTTGCAGGATAGCAGTATTGCACGTTCGGTATATACACAAACGCAAATACAGTGTGAGAGTATTATGCAGATGGCGAAGCAGATTTCTGCTTTTTGAAGAATACGCTATTTGCTGCGGTAAACAGTTAAAGAGGAGAGGGTCATCTGACCTTCTCCTCTTTAACTATGGTATGGTAACTGAAGGGATTACCCCATGACAACAGTTACCTGATATTCTGTTTTGCCCTTTTCGTAAGGTACAACCGTCGTGCCGGTCAATTCTTTGCCGTCGACGATAAGCTTTGCAACACCCTTTTCAACCTTGTTTGGATTCTCAACAGTGATGTTGTAAATGCCCTCGCGGTACTTACGTGTCATAGTAAAGCCTGTACCCATCTCGGATGGAACACAAGGGTCAATACTCAAACCGTTTAATGTAGGAACAACACCGAGAATATATTGTGATACGTTTACAAATGTCCACGCGGCAGTGCCGGTAAGCCAGCTGTTCTTTGCCTGTCCAAAGAAATGAGCATCCTTTCCGGCAATCATCTGTGAGTACACATACGGTTCTGTACAGTGGATTTCACTAATGTCCTCGATGTATGCCGGACAAGTCTTTTTATAAATTTCAAATGCACGATTGCCGCGTCCGATAACGGTTTCTGCACAGGAAATCCATGGATTATTGTGACAGAAGATACCGGCGTTTTCTTTGTATCCAGGTGGATAAGAAGAAATCTCACCAAGTTCTACATGATACCTTGTGTATGGCGGCTGCAGTAAAACGATACCATATTTTGTATCGAGTTTTTCTTTTACGGAATCTAACGCTTCCTTTGCTTCTCCACTTTCTACACCGATGCCGGCAAGAACGCAGAAGCCCTGTGGCTCAATATAAATCTGTCCCTCTTCACATTCTTTGGAACCAATCTTCTGACTCTGTGCGTCGTAAGCACGCAGGAACCACTTGCCGTCCCAGCCATCCTTTAATACGGCATCATTCATGGCAGATACTTCTTTTAAAGCACGGTCTGCTTCTGCCTGATTTCCGGTAAAGGCGCAAAGATCAGCATATTCCTTACCATACTTAACAAACATGCCGGCAATAAAGACGGATTCTGCAACAGGTCCTTCACTCGGACCGAAGGTCTGGAAGGATTCACCGGGCTGCTCAGAGAAGCAA
>CAZBYU010000309.1:0-1774 GCA_964496235.1 uncultured Oscillospiraceae bacterium
CATGCTTCATTAAGATATCCTCCCTCTTTGCAGGTCTCGCTCTTGGGGTGCAGGCACAGCCAGACTTAATACCCCTTCAATGCGGCTCGAATAATATAACATGTTGGTCGCGCAATGTCAAGTAAAATCAAAGGATTTTTTGATATTTTCCGTGTGATCCGGCATATTTCAGCCAACAGCCTCAATGTCGTTCTTATCCATAAGTATATACGTCCCGTTTTCGCCACTTTGAGTCAGCAAGAGCTGGGTCTGTGTGCCGTCGGAACAGCGATAGCTGACCATCAGCTTCGGCATGCCGTCGGGAATGAGGGTTTCCAGCTGCAAAACGCAGTCGCTCATATAGCTTGCCGCCCAAAGCCGCGCAGTTTCATAAAAAGCATCGGTATAGTCAACCGCGGACAGGCGGATATCGTACACCGTGCCTAGAGCCTCCAGACACAATGCCTCACCTGGCACGTCAACGCTGACCCTGTCTATGACTTCAATAGTGCCGTCGGCAATGTCGCTCTGCATTTTCAATTCAAGCACACCGTTTTCCGACGTATATTCGGGCATAAGGTATTTATCATATATCATACCATCGAGAGAGGCATACGGCACTTTGAATTCGACTATACCCGCGGCATAAGAACCCAATTCATAAGGTGAGGAGAAGAAAACCAAACCTTCACTATTAAAGTGCCATGAGCCGTCACGCACGAGGTTGGCTATGGGGTTATTATCCGCGTCAACGGTCAAATCCTCGTAAACGAGGGAAGAGTAATAGCCGTCCATATCATCGGTATAGAGCTTGGTAAGATAATCGGACAAGAATGTGATGAGTGCATCACGGTCGGCAGAAAGTGTGTCAAGCGTGATACGTTCACCGCTTTCGGTATCGAAATTATAAGCAAGCTCGGCATAATTTCCATGTGCGCCGCCGGTGTAGCTGTAGGTATTATACACCATGCTGAGAATGCGGCTGTCAATGCGCTCTACACGTGCGGTGCGCTCGGAGGCATATTCAAGAGGCAAAGTATCATCACCTGTTTCGACGGCAAAGGCATAATTGTCTGTAGCCGCCTCGAGGTATGCGTTCACACCGCTGATATTGCCGTCGACAATATACTCATCACTCACACCGTAGTCATTGCCCGTATAGTAAGTCTCATCGACAGTGGCGATATACTCATTGATGGCGTTCATCGCCGCGTCTCGCCCCTCAATGTAGACACGCGGGGTCTCATAAGAGAACGAGAGAATGAGCTTTTCGCCGTTTTGCGGGTCATAATGCTGCTCGGAATATGTATCCATGCCGACAATGACGTGAAGCGGCAGTGTGGATTCAGCCGTACTTGCGGAAGTATCTATCTCGACCGTGGGCATAGGCGTAGGCTCGCTATCCTGCTGTGAAACATCGGGTAACGGCGGCAGTTCCACGTTTTTGAGATTTTGAAGCCCGGCACAGCCGCAAAGCGAGAGCGAAAGCATGAACACAAGCACAATGGAAATCAGTTTTTTCATATTTCCCTCCGTGGATATTAAATAGGTATAGGCGTTCGACGCAAGGTCTATAGAATTTGTTCCGTCGGCTGTTTATAGAAAATTATAAGTCATGGAATACGAAAAATCAAGCCGACATAAAATTTCTATCAAATAAAGCAAACAAAGTTCTTTACTATTTCGAGGTCTTGTGATAAAATAAACTTAATTCTGTGGTTATACCACAAAATCAAAAACATCAGAGGTGTAGATATGGAAAAAAGAGCAAACATACTGAAGCTCGCAAGCAAGA
>CAZBYU010000310.1:0-1771 GCA_964496235.1 uncultured Oscillospiraceae bacterium
TTACGACATGGCGTATCTCACAATGAACATGATAATGCGTAACCGCACCCACGGCGGTTATAAGGTACTTCTCGACGAGCTTTGGGAGATTTGCGAGAAGATGAACGCCGACATGGTCATGATGTGGGAGCATATGTCCTGCAAGGCGTTCGCCGGCCTCCATGGTCACTTTGAGGAGCAGGCGCGTGAGCGGGGGATACACCTTGTCTGGGTCTGCCATGACCTTTGTGACCCGCGTGTCTATTCCCGCCAGTCTATCCGCGACCAGTTCAATAACTATATGCGTACTGTCATGCGCGAAGAGCCGCTTGATCCGTCGATAGAGTTCCTACCCGACGAACACGCGTGGTGATATAAGCCTACAAGAATTACCCGCAAGCTGAACTATTTAATAAAAAATGTCTCTTTCGGAGGAAAATGCATGAATAAAATGAAAATACCGGGGATAATCCTCGGCAGTATCGGCGGCTTTTTCGCCGTCACATTCACGATTTACTTTTTCAATCTCGACATGAAGTTCCTTTCCATCTTTGTCGAGCCTATACTCTTAAAGCACTATGACAAGATCCCCCGCAATCACTATGTGTGAAAGGTAAATCTGTCTAAAAGAAGCTCGGAGCTGTTGAAAAAAACAGCTCCGAGTTTTTATATACTGTCGAGAAAGCGTTTGACGTAATAAAACGCCGCGCCCATGAGTGCCGCATGCTTGGGATAGCGACTAAGATGCAGATAGCTACCGTCTGGGTCAAAAGGGTCAAGCTCGGACAGCATTTTGCGCAGATGGGGCATGAACGGCTCTAAGAATTTTGCCATAAATCCGCCCAAAACCACATCGCAGTCAAGCACGTGGCGAATATTGTGTACACCTAAGGCGAGATGCCCCAGATAATCCTCCAGTAGCTTGCGGTATTCCTCATTTCCCGTGTCAACTCCTGCGAAAAAGTCTCGCAGAGTTATCCCAAGGTCATTGCTCAGTCGCATTGCCGAGCAGTAAGCTTCCAGACACCCTCGCTTACCGCAGGCGCATTTCAGCCCGCCGGGTACTATGCACATATGTCCGAACTCCCCGCTCCGGTTGTCTCGTCCGATGTACGGCGCACCGTTTATCAGCACTGCGCCACCCACGCCGTCCTCAAGAGATAAAAAGGCGATGTCTCGGTCGAGCGAGGAGGTGAACCACTCGGCAAAGCCGCCGCTTGTGCCGTCATTGTCCGGATGAGTGGGGTAGGGTATTTTGTGCAACAGTCTGTCAAACGGCACATTGTACATATCCAGCGTCGGCGCGAATACTATCGTACTCACATCCGGTGACACAACCGCCGCTATAGTCACGCCTACGCCTAAAAGCTTTTCGCGGTCAACGTTGTTTTCATCCAAAAACAGCTCCAGCTCTCCGGATAAAAGGCGGGCAAAGTCCGGGTCTTTAATGTCTGTTGAGTGGTGAACGTCTTTGTACCCCAGCTCGTTGCACTTCAAATCCGTCAAAATAAAGCGCAGTCTATGCTCCGTTATGGATAGCCCGACCGACACTCGTGCGTCAGGAACGACGGAAATACAGCTTGCCGGTCGTCCGCCGGAGGAGGGAACCTCGCCAGTCTCACGAGCAGCAAGGTCGTACATACGGCTGCGATCCGCGTCCGAGAGATTGAGATATCTGCAGAATGCCTCGATCTTTGCGCTGTCAAAGGGCTTGCGACGGCCCTTCTCAATATCGCTGAGCAGACTCAACGACACGCCGAGTTTCTCCGCGACGTCCTTCAAAGTCAATTCT
>CAZBYU010000311.1:0-1760 GCA_964496235.1 uncultured Oscillospiraceae bacterium
TAAAGCATTGACGGTTATAATTGGTTTTATACCCGGCTTGTCACAGCTTTTCCGCACCGACGGGTACGGCGGTACAACAGAAGGGGGTCTTCCTTTTCAGCGTCTCGCAGGCGCGTTCCGCGTCCTCCTCATCCGCAAGCACGCCGAACACGGCAGAGCCTGTACCTGTCATCACCGCTCCAAGTGCGCCCTCGTCCAAAAGCGCGTTTTTAAGCTCCGTCTCCTCGCGCATGCGTCGGTCGTCCACGCTCTCGAAGACGTTGAACATTCTCCTGCATACAGGCAAAAGCTCCCCCGCATGCAACGCCGCTATTATCCCGGCGGTGTCGGGGTGGTGATGGGTGCGAAGCATGTCGAGCTTTTTGAAAAGCTCCGGCGTAGAGATGGAAAACTCCGGCTTTACTATCACCAGCGCACACTCCGGCAGAGGCGGCAGAGGCGTAAGCCGCTCTCCACGTCCCTCGGCGAGAGCCGTTCCGCCCATCACGCAAAACGGCACGTCGGACCCTATATCCCCCGATATCTCCAGCAGTCGCTCCCCGCTCAGGCGGTGGTCATACAGCCGGTTCATGCCGCGCAACACCGCCGCCGCGTCGGCTGAGCCGCCGCCCATACCCGCGCCGACGGGGATACGCTTGTCGATTTCTATCATCACGCCCGTCTTCTCCTCGCCTATCTCCATGAGATAGCGTTTTGCCGCCTTGACGGCGAGATTGCGCTCGTCTCCGGGGATAAAGCTGAAGCTCGTCCTTGCGCGTACACTTCCGTCATCCGTCAGCGTCAACTTGACCTCGTCTGCCAATGACACGCTCTGATTGACCATCACCATATCGTGAAAGCCGTCCGGGCGTTTGTCGGTCACGTCGAGTGATATATTAAGCTTGGCATATGCCTTTTCGGTAGTTGTTTTCATTCTTTTTCCCTGCTGTTATATTAGAATAGGTATACTCTCAGCTCATACGGTCTCGTGGTGAAGCCGTTTGCGATGACAAAGTTGTGTTCATAGTTTGCCAGCACAAGCTCTCCCGTGTCAAGGTCGAATTCATCACCCGGCTCGAAGCGGACAAGCTCATTGGTGAACGAACACACCACCAGTATCCGCCGCCCCTCATGCTCACGCACATAGACATATAGCTTTTTGCTCTCCGGCATAAGCTCCCGGTAAGTGCCGTATATCGCGGCGGGGCATTCCTTTTTGAAGCGCACGAGAGTGCGGTAGAAGTTGAGTATGGAATCCGGGTCACGCTCTTCGTCGGCAACGTTTATCGTGTGGTAGTTGCCGTTGACGTAAAACCACGGTGTCGCGGTGGAAAAACCGGCGTTTGCGCGGTCACTCCACTGCATAGGCGTGCGGGCGTTTTCGCGTGTGCGGGCGTTTACGAGCTTGAGTACGGCGTTTTTCGTCATGAGCTTTGAGGCAATACGCGCGGCGTTCCTCGTCATCACGTCCTTATACATTTCCAGCCTCGGCAGGGTGATGTTGAGCATGCCTATCTCCTGCCCCTGATAGATAAACGGTGTGCCGCGCTGAAGCATATACATCGCCGCAAGCATCTTTCCGCTTTCCTTCCAGTATTCCTCGCTGCCGTAACGGCTTATGATGCGCGGGTGGTCGTGGTTTTCTATGTACAGCGCGTTCCAGCCCTTGCCCTCGAGCTTCGTCTGCCACTCAGAAAACGCCTTTTTCATCTTTTTAAGGTCAAAAGGCCGCGCCACATAGTCCGTCATCACGCAGTCGGCCTCCATGTGCGAAAAGGCGA
>CAZBYU010000312.1:0-1755 GCA_964496235.1 uncultured Oscillospiraceae bacterium
TCATAATTGGGAGCGCATAGAGCGGTTATGTGAGTTGCTTGCAGGAAGAGACGATATATTTTATGGAACCAATGCAGAATGTCTGGCGGCATTACGTTGACTGCTTTTTGGCAGCAGACGGTTGGCACAGAACAGTATAAATTTGCAGAACAGGTACATATTTCATAAAAAATGCATCATCCGTCACACGGATGATGCATTTTTTATGAAATATGTACCTGTTCTGTACAAAGTGTTGCAGCTCTCTCCTATGTGAAGGAGCTGTTTTATATGTTTTTAGTGCTTTTTGTATTGCAGGGCAGCACCGATAAATCCCTTGAATAACGGATGCGGTCTGTTTGGTCTTGACTTAAATTCCGGATGTGCCTGTGTGGCAATAAACCACGGATGGGAAGGAATCTCGCACATTTCTACAATGCGTCCGTCCGGTGAAAGACCGGATAAGAGCATGCCGTTCTTTTCTAAGTCCTCGCGATAATAATTGTTGACCTCGTAACGGTGACGGTGTCTCTCGGAAATATTTTCTTTACCGTAAACCTTATAAGCGAGGGAATTCTTGTCCAAAATACACGGATAAGCACCGAGACGTAAGGTACCGCCAATATCCTCGACTCCGTCCTGGTCAGCCATCAGATGAATGACAGGATGCGTTGTCTGTGGATCTAATTCAATACTGTGTGCATCATTGAAGCCGCAGACATGTCTTGCAAATTCTACAATGCTTAACTGCATACCGAGGCAAAGTCCTAAAAATGGGACATTGTTTTCCCTTGCATATCTGATAGAGGCAATCATGCCGTCCGTACCACGGTCTCCGAAACCGCCGGGAACAATGATGCCGCTTACATTGCCGAGCAGTTCTTCTGCATTGTCATCATTCAACTCCTCGGAGGAAATCCATTTAATTGTAACATTGCTCTTGTGTGCAAGACCGCCATGCTTTAGAGATTCTACTACGCTGATGTAAGCATCGTGGAGAGAGGTGTACTTACCGACTAAAGCAACCGTCACATCATTTTGAAGGTTTTTCAGGGTATCTACCATTGTCTGCCATTCTTTCATATCCGGTTCCGGACAATCCAGATGCAGGCATTCACATGCAACATCTGCGAGATGTTCCTTTTCCATGGAAAGAGGGGCTTCGTATAAGGTTTCAACGTCTAAGTTCTGCATAACGCATTTGTTTGGAACGTTACAGAAAAGGGCGATTTTGTCCTTGATGCCTGGCTCCAGCGGACGCTCTGTACGGCATACAAGGATATCCGGCTGGATTCCCATACCCTGCAGCTCTTTGACACTTGCCTGTGTCGGCTTTGTTTTCATTTCGCCGGAAGCACCGAGGTAAGGAATCAGGGTGACGTGAATCAGGATAGCATTTTCATGTCCGACATCATGCTGGAACTGACGGATAGATTCCAAAAATGGCTGACTTTCAATATCACCTACCGTGCCGCCAACCTCAATAATGGCAATCTGCGTGTCCTTGCCGCCGTCGTTGCGGTAAAATCTGCTCTTAATCTCGTTGGTAATATGCGGAATAACCTGAACCGTACCTCCGCCGAAATCTCCTCTGCGTTCTTTGGAAAGGACAGACCAATATACCTTACCGGTTGTAACGTTTGATTGCTTTGTGAGACTTTCATCAATGAAACGCTCATAGTGTCCGAGGTCAAGGTCAGTCTCGGCACCATCATCTGTTACAAAAACTTCCCCATGCTGTACCGGATTCATGGTACCGGGATCAATATTGATATA
>CAZBYU010000313.1:0-1755 GCA_964496235.1 uncultured Oscillospiraceae bacterium
CGTCGATATAGTCGACATCCTCGCGATTGACCTCAACAGTGTCGTTGCGGTGACGGCAGGTGATACGCTTATTAACGAGAACACCGTTTTCATCAACGGGTTCACTTGCCTGTGCCACGGTGAACTGGTCTTCCTGATCCGCCGTCATATAGTCTACCTGGTCGGTTACGCGGCAGGTACCCTTTTCGACCTTGCGGTAAGGGGCGACGAGAAAACCGTACTCATTGGCACGTGCATAGGACGCGAGGTAGGAGATAAGACCGATGTTCGGACCTTCCGGAGTCTCTATCGGGCAGAGACGACCGTAGTGGCTGTAGTGAACGTCACGAACATCGAAGCTTGCGCGTTCACGGGAGAGACCGCCGGGACCGAGTGCCGACATACGGCGTTTATGAGTAAGCTCGGAGAGCGGGTTGGTCTGATCCATAAACTGCGACAGCGGAGACGAACCGAAGAACTCTTTTATCGCCGCAGTCACGGGGCGAATATTGATAAGGCTCTGCGGAGTGACAATGTCGAGATCCTGAAGCGTCATTCGCTCGCGGATAACACGCTCCATGCGGCTGAAGCCTATACGGAACTGGTTTTGCAACAGCTCGCCCACGCAACGAACGCGGCGGTTACCAAGGTGGTCAATATCGTCACTCTCGCCTATGCCGTGGGCAAGGCAGTTGAGGTAATTGACGGAGGCGAAAATATCATCCGCCACAATGTGCTTGGGGATAAGCACGTCAATGTTCTCGCGCACGGCGGCTTTCAGCGCGTCACCCTCAAAGCGAGCGCAAAGCTCACGCATGACGTTGCCGCGGACAAGCTCTTTTATGCCAAGCTCCGCCGGGTCAAAGTCGACAAAGCGGCGGATGTCCACCATGCCGTTGGAGAAGACGCGCACGGTCTTGTCATCGTCCTTGATAAGGACATCTATAACACCCGCATCGGCGATTTCGCGTGCCTTGGAGCGAGTAACTATCTCGCCGGCTTCGGCGATTATCTCGCCGGTGAAGGGGTCTGCCACCGGCTGGGCAAGCTCAAATCCCGCAATACGTGGGAAGAGGGAGAGCTTCTTGTTGAACTTATAACGACCGACACTGCTTATCTCATAGCGGCGGCGATCATAGAAGAGACCGTCAAGCAATACCTCCGCCGACTCCACCGTGGGGGGGTCGCCCGGACGAAGCTTGCGGTATATCTCGATGAGGCACTCATCACGGGTGGAGCAGGTATCTTTATCGAGTGTGGCGGTTATGCGCTCATCGTCACCGAAGATCTCCTTGAGGCGTTCGTTTGTCTCAGCACCGGAGGTGGGGTTAGAGACACAGCTGAGCCATGTTGCGGGTTCTTCGGCGTTGTAACGTCCCATGGCCTTCAGGAACCACGTGATGGGGAGCTTGCGGTTTTTGTCGATACGAACGTTGAACACGTCGGATGCGTCGGTTTCGTACTCGAGCCATGCGCCGTGGTAAGGAATGACCGTGGCGGCATAAACGCTCATCATAGACTTGTCCACGGTGCGGTCAAAGTAGACACCGGGAGAACGAACTATCTGAGATACGATAACACGCTCTGCGCCGTTTATGATAAAGGTACCGCCGGCGGTCATGAGCGGGAAGTCACCCATGAAGATCTCCTGCTCCTTTATCTCCTCTGTCTCTTTGTTACGCAGTCTGACTTTGACCTTGAGCGGGGCGGCATACGTGGCGTCACGCGCCTTGCACTCCTCCTCGGTGTACTTGGGCTTCTCGTTCATGGAATAGT
>CAZBYU010000314.1:0-1753 GCA_964496235.1 uncultured Oscillospiraceae bacterium
TTGTGCCCGCGGTCGTTCGGCCTGCTCAACAGCGATATTCTAACCACTTTTCGCCTTCAAGTCAATAATAATTCTTGTAAAGCGGGCGAAAAAGACGTATAATCTATTAGATTTCATTTGGAGGTAACGGCATGACACTCAGCGAATACGTAAACTCTCTTAAAGGCAAGCGCATCGCGGTCATCGGCATCGGAGTGAGTAATGCTCCGCTTATACGTCTGCTTTTAAGCTGTGGAATAAATGTTACTGCATGCGACAGGCGGCCTCTCGAAGAGATGGGCATGGAGGCACTGGAGCTTATAAACTTGGGTGCAAACCTCAAGCTCGGCGAGGATTACTTGGAGGGGCTTGACCATGATGTCATATTTCGCACCCCCGGTCTTATGCCGTTTGACGAGCATTTGGAGAGTGCAAAGGCGCGAGGATGCATTATAACCTCGGAGATGGAAGTGTTTTTTGCCCTTTGCCCGTGCCGCACCGTTGCAATAACCGGAAGCGACGGCAAAACCACCACCAGCACCATAATCGCCGAGCTTTTGCGTCATGCGGGTTATACCGTCCATCTCGGCGGCAACATCGGACATCCGCTTTTATGTGAGATTCCGGAGATAAAGCCGGAGGACTTTGCCGTGTTGGAGCTTAGTTCGTTCCAGCTTCATTCGATGAAATGCCGTCCGAACGTTGCCGTTATAACTAACATATCTCCGAATCATCTTGACAAACACAAGGATTATCAGGATTATATCGACGCAAAACGCGCTATATTCCTCGAACAGTCCGAAGATAACCTTCTCGTTTTGAATTTTGACGATGAGCATACCGCGTACTATGAAAAATGCGCGAAAGCGTCGGTTGCCTATTTCTCCGATAAATCCGAAATAACCAAGGGCGTAATGTGCCTTGACGGAGAGATCTGCCGTGTTCATGGCGATAAGCGCGAGTTAATTATGCACGCAGATGAGATACGCCTTCCGGGTGAACACAATCTCTTGAACTATCTGGCGGCATTTGCGGCAATGGGGGAGTATGTGACAGATGACGATTGCCGTGAGGTTGCCGTGCATTTTGCGGGGGTAGAGCATCGGCTTGAAGAAGTCCGTCAACTGCGCG
The DNA here is from genome assembly GCA_964496235.1 of uncultured Oscillospiraceae bacterium. GTDB lineage: Bacteria > Bacillota > Clostridia > Oscillospirales > Oscillospiraceae > Limivicinus. The sequence continues at coordinate 1,111 of CAZBYU010000314.1, forward strand.
GCGTAACGTATATCAATGATTCGATCGGCACCAGCCCCACTCGTACCTCTGCCGGTCTACGTGCAATGAAGAGCAAGCCCATCGTGATTGCGGGCGGCTATGACAAGCATATTCCGTTTGATTCGCTCGGTGATGACTTTTGCCTTATGGCAAAAGAGGTCGTTTTGACCGGTGCGACGGCAGGGAAAATACTTGCGGCGATCAAAGCGTCTTCTCATTTTGCCGGAAGCGGACTGACGGTTTCTGTTGTCGACGATTTTGACGAGGCTGTACATACTGCATGTTCACACGCTGCGGAGGGCGATATTGTCCTCCTTTCTCCCGCATGCGCGGCGTTTGACCATTTCAAAAACTTTGCCGAACGTGGCAAGCATTTTAAGAAACTTATAATGGAGCTTGAATAAATGAAAATAAGCGATATAAAACCCGAAGTGTACGAAATGGCCGAACGCGCAATGAAACGCGTTAAAGTGCAGTTTGAAAAGATAGACGCAACGGCAGAGTATAACACCCGCCGCGTCATGGAGGCATTTCAGGATAATCGCGTCAGTGAAAGCCACTTTGCGGGAACAACGGGTTACGGCTATGATGATCTCGGGCGTGACACACTCGACAGAATATACGCTCAGCTTTTCGGCACGGA
>CAZBYU010000315.1:0-1737 GCA_964496235.1 uncultured Oscillospiraceae bacterium
TATCGTGTCGAAAAACTTCCCGTGCTGAATGATGAAATACTCCACGTAGATGTACTGCTCCGCCGTGTGCAGATCCTCGAGCATATCCGGGAACATGTCATCGCCGAGCGGGTAATACTTCGCACTCTCGTTTGCCAACACCGGACAGCCGGTCTTTCCGCGGATATATGCGAAGGTCTGTGCAAGGCGCGGCTTTTCCGCACGTATGCGGCACATCGTCTCATTGTCGCTCGGCATGGAAACAGGCGCGGCGGCAGAGAGGCGTTTTGCCAGCGGTTTTGCTGTCCGCCTATTGCCGAACAGCAGATACAGCACCGCACCCGCCAGCGGGAACGGCAGTATCACCAACAGCCACAGCGTCTTGTATGCCGGCTCGTCGCGCTTTATGATGATGTACAGCACCAGCAACAGTGACAGTATCGACAGTATGAAGTTTATTACAGCCGCATATGGGCTTAGCCACTCAATAAGCACAAACAACAGCAACACCTGCACCGCCACCGCCGGCAGCACGGCCAATACCCTCCTCACTATCCGTCTGTACTTACCCATTCAAGCTCTCTCCTTTGCCTCTTTTACGCCGAGTATCTCGGTGCGGTGAAAGCCGCACACAGTTCTCGACTTTTTTTCTTTAATTATATCAAGTGCAAATATTGAAATAGAAAACACTCTGTTAATTCTGGTCTTTCTCCTTATTATATTCCCGCAGTGTCAAGGTATTCTCAACCCAAGCTCAAGAAAAATTGAGCTTGGGTTGATGTCATGTTGCGAATGATTTCTTATATCATTACGAAAATAGGAGGATTTTGATGAAAAACAGAAATCTGCGCGGCTTCGTCTCGCGTACCGCTTATGCCGCTGTTTTGGGCATTGTCTCGTTTTTGCTAGGTCGTGTTGTGCCGAAGAATATATTTCATGCTGACCGCCTTCCCTTCAAATGCTCGGAGAAAGAGGGGAGGTTTTGCAATGCCCTTTCTGTGGCGTGGCATAGGCGGCGTTGCTTTTGCGGCGGTGTATATCCTCCTCGGCAACGTTCCGTTTGTGATTATCCAGCGGTATAACCGTCCTCGGCTTCAACGCCTTTATGATAGAAGGAAAGGTGACAAATGAACAAGGTCTTGCTTTTAAGCTGTAACACCGGCGAGGGTCACAATTCCTGCGCTCGCGCCGTCAAGGAGTGCTTCGAGAGCCATGGCTGTATCTGCGAGGTGGCGGATTTGCTCCTCTTTATCTCCAAAAAAGTGTCAAAATTCATCTGTAACTGGCATGTGCGTATATTCCGCCGCCTGCCGCGCCTGTTCAAAACCGGCTATAAAGAGGTCGAGAACCATGCCTCGCCGTTTCGGCGCGACACCGCCGTGTACGAATACATCACCTCCGGCTATGAGCGGCTGTATGAGCACGTCGTTTCCGGCGGTTTCGATGCCGTTGTCTGTACCCATATTTTTGCCGACCTCGCCCTCAGTGACATGCTCGAAAAGCACCCCATGCCGCTCACCACAGTGTTCGTCAGCTATACCTACTCACCCGGCACGGCGGACTCGAATCTGCAACACTATTTCATACCCGACGCATCGCTTGCGGAGGAATTCAACCTCTGCAGAGTTCCCGCCGAAAAGCTGATACCGAGCGGACTCCCCGCGCGAAAAGAATTCTACACACGCGCCGAGAAGATTTATTCCGTCATGAACGGTTGAAAAACCACGCCTCAATGGGTATAATAGCGTCATCATACTA
>CAZBYU010000316.1:0-1723 GCA_964496235.1 uncultured Oscillospiraceae bacterium
TGATGTTGTTCAAAAGCTGCTCGGACGAGCGACCCGATTCGTTCATCAGGCGCATATAGCTCTCTCCGTCTCCGGATTTCAGCGCATCGCGCATCTTCGGCACGCGGTCATTCTCCTCGAAAAAGTGCATTGCGCGGCGGACCGGACGGTTTGCGGGATCCCAGCCCTTGCTGTAAAAATCCTTTGGGTCTACATCGCCCAAAACGCCCTTGTCGAAGAAGTTCGCTATGTACACCATGTCTGCGGGAATGCGGGCATAGGAGGTGTCAAGCCCGGTGTGGCTTCCCCCTGTGTCGGTAAGGCACATTGTCAGTCCCATGGGGGTGAAGCGCGCTCTGATAGGCTCTATCTCGCCGGTCTTGGGGTCTGCGTATACGGTGTGACCCATCGCGCTTGCAAGCTGGCTCATCATGCCGCAGGGCTTGCCGAAATACTTGTTCTCCGCCCTCTGTCCTATACGCGCCAGCACCACGGGCTGTACGTCATCGTTGTTGAAAAGCTCGCTGAGCATTTTCCCCACAAGCACCGAGAACGCCGCCGACGAGCTAAGCCCCGAGCCGGACGGAAGAGTCGTGCGTACACGTGCGTCGAAACCGCCCACATTAAGCCCCAGCTCCTTAAAGCCCGCCACCACGCCACGGACGAGCGACTTCGGCGTGCCGAATTCGGTGGTGCGGACGGTGAGGTGGTTGATGTTCACCTCAAAGGGTTTGAAGCCATCCGAGTTTATGCGTATTATGCCCGTGCCATTTTCCTCGCACGTGGCATAATGCCCGAAATGCACAGCCGAGGCAAGCATCCTGCCATTTTGATGGTCTGTATGATTGCCGGCAAGCTCCGTCCTGCCGGGAACGAAAATATGTCTCTTCATAAATACGAACCTTCTGTCCGCCGCCGTGCGGCATGTTCATCGTTTCCTTGCAACCCATTCTTCTACATATATCAGAATACCCCAAACTGTCCCTAAAGTCAATGGAAAGCGGTGCCTGCCTGATATTATTTTTGCACATTACACAAATCACTTGCGTTTGTTTCGTGCAGAAGCTATAATAAGTTGACGGCTACTTAACACCGCCTGTCACATACCGAATCCACACCGACAAATCGGAGGAACGAATATGAAAAGTGCCAACGGCATAAACCTCACTATGCTCTGCGATTTCTATGAGCTGACTATGGGCAACGGCTACTTCGTCAGCGGTCGTCAAGACGAAATCACGTATTTTGACGTGTTTTACCGCTCGGTGCCGGACGGAGGCGGCTTCGCCATCGCCGCAGGGCTTGAGCAGATCATCGACTATGTGAAGAACCTTCATTTTTCCACCGAGGATATTGACTATCTCCGCTCCCGTGGTATCTTCGACGAGGGCTTTTTGGAATACCTGAGCAATTTCAAGTTCACCGGGGATATCTGGGCAGTGCCGGAGGGTACGCCTATCTTCCCCATGGAGCCTGTCATCACCGTCCGCGCTCCCGCCATTCAGGCACAGCTTTTGGAGACGTACATGCTCTTGGAGTTTAATCACCAGAGCCTCATCGCCACCAAGTCCAACCGCGTTTGCCGCGCGGCGGACGGCCGTGCGGTGCTTGAGTTCGGCTCGCGCCGGGCGCAGGGGATCGCGGGTGCGGTCGTGGGGGCTCGCGCCGCGTTCATCGGCGGGTGCGCGGGTACGGCCTGCACTGTGTCCGACCAGCTTTACGGCGTGCCCGCCGCAGGTACGAT
>CAZBYU010000317.1:0-1715 GCA_964496235.1 uncultured Oscillospiraceae bacterium
ACGGTACATGGCGGGAAAAGAATTTCTCGGGCTACGACACGGTATTCCACGTGGCGGGAATCGCACATTCTGACAGTGGAAGGATTTCAAAAGAAAAGGCAAAGCTATATTATGCGATAAATACCGAGCTTGCCGTCGAGACGGCAAAAAAAGCTAAGAACGACGGTGTGCGACAGTTTATCTTCATGAGCAGTGCCATTGTGTACGGCGAGAGCGCACCTGTCGGTAAGCAGAAGATCATCACAAGAGATACTCGGGTCGCACCCGCAAATTGCTACGGCGACAGCAAGGTTCAGGCGGAAAACGGTATTTTGCCGCTTTGCGATGACAACTTTTATGTGGTTGTCCTGCGTCCGCCGATGGTCTACGGAAAGGGCAGTCGCGGCAATTATCCGCGCCTTGCAAGGATCGCACAAAAGACGCCAGTGTTCCCTCGCATAAAAAATCAGCGTTCCATGCTGTATGTCGAAAATTTGTGCGAATTTGTTCGCTTGATGGCAGAAAATGAAGAAAAAGGCATCTTTTTCCCGCAAAACGCAGAATATACAAGCACAAGTGACCTGGTTCTGGCAATAGCCGCTGCACACGGTAAAAAGGTCAGACTCGTAAAGGGTTTCGAGTGGCTCATTCGTCTCCTTGGTCATTTTTCGGGAAAGGTCAATAAAGTATTCGGTAACCTCTGCTATGAAAAGAAAATGAGCGAGTATAAGGAGAATTATCGCGTGCTAAGAACATATGAGGCAATTTGTAAGACAGAAACATGAAAAAACACATTCTGATTGTCTCACAATATTTTTATCCGGAGTCGTTTCGAATAAATGATATGGCCGAGGAATGGTCAAAACGAGGCTATCGAGTTACAGTCTTAACCGGTATTCCCAACTACCCGCAGGGAAGATTTTATCCCGGTTACGGATGGTTTAAGAAAAGGAAGGAATTTAGAGATGGCGTAGAGGTCATTCGGATACCGTTGATCGCACGAGGCAAAACGGCACTTGGGATGATCTTGAATTATCTTTCCTTTGTTATCTCCGGATTCTTCTGGAAATCTTTTACGCGAGTGAGAGCCGATCTCGTTTTCACATTTGAAGTCTCCCCAATGACACAGGCACTGATCGGCGTTTGGTACGCAAAAAAACATAAGATTCCGAATTACCTTTATGTGCAAGATCTTTGGCCCGAGAATGTTGAGACGGTTTTGGGGATAAAACGCAAGTGGATTTTACGCCCGATCACTGCAATGGTGCGGTATGTTTATCGGAACTGCGATAAGATATTTGCTACTTCCCCAAGCTTTGTTGAAGCGATTCAAGCGAGGTTGGATGAAGGGAAAGAAAAGGTTGTCTATTGGCCGCAGTATGCCGAGTCGCATTATGTGCCGACAAATGAAAGATCGGAGTTCATTTTGCAGGATGGACTCCTGAATATCACATTTACCGGGAATATCGGTACAGCACAGGGGCTTGAGGTTCTTCCGCAGACCGCCAAGCTTCTGAAGGACGCCGGGATTTTGGTGCGCTTCAACATTGTCGGTGACGGACGGTGCAAAGAGAGCTTTGTGTGCCGGATTGACGAAGCGGATGTTAGTGAGTATTTCAATTTGATCGGATGGCAACCGACTGCGGCGATACCCGCAATTCTTTCGTCAAGCGATGCGGCGTTCGTGTCTTTTACCAACGCCGAACTCTATTCCATGACGATTCCGGCGAAGCTTC
>CAZBYU010000318.1:0-1708 GCA_964496235.1 uncultured Oscillospiraceae bacterium
CTTATATGGCTTGCGGTTGTCCGATCATCGCCTCGGCAGATGGTGAGACTAAACGAATCATCGAAGAAAGCGGATGCGGAATAGTAACCGAAACAGGTGACCCCGCCGCGCTCGCGAGATCAATAATCGATTTTGGTAACTTTTCGGATAGTCAAAAAAACCAGATGTCGATCAATGCCGTGCAATACTGTAAAGATCATTTTGATAAAGATCACCTGATGTACACCATGATAAATGATCATCTCGAATCGGGATTTGAAATGAGTAGGAAATGATATGAAGATATTCATGATCAACTCTGTCTGCGGAATTCGCAGCACGGGCAGAATATGTACGGATCTGGCGGATGTTCTTGCGGAAAACGGTCACGAGTGCATCGTAGCATATGGCAGGGAAAGTGTTCCAGAAAAATACAAGGTTCTGTCCTATCGTATAGGCAGTGATACAGATGTTAAGTTGCATGCGCTCGGGGCAAGATTTTTTGATGCCACAGGTTTCGGCAGCAAGAGAGTAACGCGAAGACTTGTAAAAAAAATAAAAAAATTCGATCCCGATGTCATTCATCTTCACAATATTCACGGCTATTACGTTAACATTGAGATCTTGTTCGAATATTTGAAGGAAGCCGACAAACCGGTAATATGGACACTTCACGATTGTTGGGCGTTTACCGGGCATTGTACTCATTTTTCTGCCGCGAATTGCAATCGGTGGGAAAGCGGTTGTTATCATTGTCCACAAAAATGTCGGTATCCGGCAAGCATTTTGCTTGATCGCTCACGAGAGAATTGGCTGAAAAAGCGAGCACTGTTTACGGGTGTAAAGAATATGACTCTCGTAACTCCGTCCGAGTGGTTGGCGGGATTGGTAAAAGAGTCTTTTTTGAAAGATTATCCGGTCAAGGTGATACATAATGGGATCGATCTTTCGGCTTTCAAGCCGACATGTGGTAATTTCAGAGAAAAATATAATCTTCAGGATAAGAAAATGATTTTGGGTGTCGCGTCGGTATGGGATGAGCGCAAGGGGTTTGATGATTTTGTTAAGCTTGCAGATTTGATAGACGATCAAACGCGAATCGTATTGGTCGGAGTCAACAAAAAACAAATGAAAAGCCTCCCTTCAAACATCATCGGTATTGAGAGGACAAATAACACCAAGGAACTCGCGGAGATCTACACTGCGGCGGATGTTTTTGTTAATCCAAGTCGAGAAGAAACGATGGGTCTAACAACAGTTGAAGCCATGGCTTGCGGAACGCCGGTTGTGGTGTCTGACCTGACCGCTGTCCCGGAAGTAGTTTGTGAATATGGCGGAATAGTTGTTAATAAACTGACTCCCGAAATTGTAAAAAAAGCCGTGGACGCAGTTTTAGATGAAACGTGGCAACCAACAAGAAATGCGTGCTTTTATGAAAAAGAAAAGAAGTATTCGGACTATTTGAGGTTGTACAACGAAAAGGTGTAGATCATGAAAAATATTCTGTTTATGGGACCATTATATCCGACCGATCGGGAAAATGAGATAAACGAAAATTCTATCATTAAACCAAGTAATGCTCCAAATGTATTCCAATGGAATTTAATTTCCGGCTTACTCCAAATCATTGAAGAACCGCTCCGGGTAATCAACGTTTTGCCGGTTGGAACATGGAAAAATACATATCGAAAATTAATTTTAAGAGATAGTGATTGGCATCAAGACGGCA
>CAZBYU010000319.1:0-1687 GCA_964496235.1 uncultured Oscillospiraceae bacterium
CTGCAAAGCCACTATCGCAACGGTCTGGTGTTCTCCTGGGAGAACCTTGACAACGCGCAGACAACGTTCAACAAGCTTATAAACAAGATCGCCTCCCTCTCCAATGAGCCGGGCGAAATTGATGAGGCGGCAGTGAACGCGCTGAAGGAGAAGTTCTGCTTCGCTCTCGACAACGACCTGAACACCTCCCTTGCCGTCACGGCACTTTACGACGCACTCAAATATAAGACCAACGACGCAACCAAGCTCGCAGCGATCGCGCAGTTTGACACAGTGATGAGCCTTAATCTTCTCGAAAAGGCCGACAAACGCCGTGAGGAGCTGAAGCGCGACCAGGTCAAAGCCGGTGAGTTCACGGTTATTTCCGAAAGCGGCGAGGTCGACGAGGCGGTTGAAGCCAAGATACGCGCTCGTCAGGACGCAAAGAAGGCAAAGAACTTCGCCGAGGCGGACAGAATCCGCGACGAGCTTAAAGCCGAAGGCATCGAGCTGACCGACATTCCGCACGGCGCGAAGTGGAAGCGAATATAAGCGCGAATAAACGGTTTAATAGTATAGAACAACCCCGCAGAGTGTTTAGACGATAAACTCTCTGCGGGGTTTTTATGCCGAGTACTTACTGTAAATCAAATGACCATGATAAGCGTTCCGGCTGTAATAAGAACGCAGCCTATCAATGACTTCGGCGTGAACTTCTCATGCAGGAAGACGAACGCAAGCACAAGAGTTATCACAACACTGAGCTTGTCTACCGGAACGACCTTGGACGCCTCGCCGATTTGCAGGGCTTTATAATAGCAAAGCCATGACGCACCGGTTGCAAGCCCGGAAAGGATAAGAAATATCCAGCTCTTTCTGCCGATATCTCCGATTCCGCTCTGAGAATCCGTCAAAAACACCATTCCCCACGCCATGACGAGAACGACCATAGTCCTAATCGCGGTGGCAAGATTGGAATTGACACCGTCTATGCCCACCTTTGCCAAGATGGAGGTCAACGCAGCAAAAACCGCAGACATCAACGCGAATATAAACCACATTTTAATCTATCTCCTTATCATATGAGATTTCACGCTCAATATAATCCCGGTATTGCGGTATGTCAATGACATGTTATATATATTATTATAGTTTTTCGCTATTGCCCAAAAACCTGTTGCCGACACGCCGAGTCACCCAAAACAGTATAACCACCACTCTGTTAAGAAATAAATCTGCCGCAATTTCCCCTTTTATTCATTTTGTACACATATAAACCTTAGATAGTTTGATAAATATCCAACTATTAGTTAATCCTGCACAAAACCCCCTATGAATTATTAGCTGACCTGTTAATAGCAAAATAGCACGGAGACTGGTATAATCACAGATAAATTAGAATGGTGTAAAAATTTCGTCAAGAAAAAGTACGATGCAAGCAAATGGAAACACAAGGAGGAAACGAACATGGCGGACAACGCACATCATCTCAAAACAGATGAGATCATCTCCCGCTATGAACGGGAGCAGAAGTCACTGATTCCCATCATGCAGGACATTCAGGCAGAGTACGGGTATCTCCCGGCGGAGCTTTTAAGCTACGTTGCGGAGAAGCTCGGAATAACGGAGGCGCATGCATACAGTGTTGCCACCTTTTACGAAAACTTCTCGTTTGAACCGAGAGGCAAATACGTCATCAAGGTGTGCG
>CAZBYU010000320.1:0-1669 GCA_964496235.1 uncultured Oscillospiraceae bacterium
GTTGACAATGTCGATCTGCTTATTTGATCATCCCCGATGACCGATTACACGATCGACAACGACCCGTTCGTGCTGACAGACAGCTACACCGAGGACATCGGGGGCGTCCCTCATATAATATTTGACTACGACGAGCTTGCGGCAAAGAATATGACCGATTATGTCTACGCAAGAGCGCATGTCAAAGTCAGCGGTATCGATTATTACAGCGATGTGAGCAAATACAGCATTTTGCAGTATGCGCACAACATGCTCGATAAAACATCAGACCCGAAACTCACAAAACTGCTCGAAAACATGCTCAGCTACGGTGCGGCGGTGCAGGAATACAAGGGATACAAAACCGACAGTCTCCCGACCGCCGATTGGCTGGCGGTACGTTTGACTGCGGGAAGTCTGCCCGACGGAATGCTCTCGGGGCTCTATCTCGAGGGAGACAAGGTCACGCTCACCGCACCATCGACCGACAACAACGGCATGGTTTTCAGCCACTGGATCGACAGCTCGGAGGCGGTAATCTCGTCCGAGCCCGAGTTTGTACTGACGGTCGGCGATAAGGACGAGACTTACACTCCCGTTTATGTTGATTACTCAGTGATGCTCAAGTACACATCAAACAGCGACGGTACTTACTCTGTTGCGGGTATCGGCGACTGCAAGAACACGATCATCTACATCCCGAGCGAAACATCCACCGGACATGTAGGCAAGGTCACGTCCATCGCAAACAGTGCTTTCAAGGATAACAAGAATATAACAAGCGTCATTATTCCCGAGGGCGTGACGAGCATCGGCTGGTACGCATTTGAAGGTTGCGAAAATCTCGAAAGCGTCACTCTGCCGAGCACTCTTAAAACGATCTATTCATATGCATTCAACAAGTGCCCGAAACTAAAGCGCGTTCGATACAACGGCACACTCGAGGGATGGCTCAGCACAAGTTTTCCTTACAGTTACGGCAGTCCGCTCGTGAACGGTGCGGAGCTGTATTTCGGCGGCGATCTTGTCACCGAGATCACTCTCCCGAGCAACTCGACCTCTGTTCCCACAGGGGCATTTGCGGGTTGTTCGAGCCTTAAGAAGGTTACACTTCACGACAATGTGACCAAAATCGGCAGTGACGCATTCAGATACTGCTCGGCTCTCGAAAGCATCAATATTCCGGAAGGTGTTACGTTGATCGGCGGTTATGCGTTCCAGTACTGTGCAAAGCTCAAGAGCATAGTCATCCCCGACAGTGTCAATAACATCGGCAGTGACGGACTGTTTACAGACTGCAAGAGTCTTGAGAGCGCCGTTATCGGAAACGGAGTCCCATATGTCGGCAGTTGGTTTAGCGGCTGTACCAATCTCAAAAGCGTTACGATCGGCACGGGTGTGGAAAGCATTCAACGCTCGGCATTCAGCGGATGCTCATCGCTCAAGGATGTATACTATCTCGGCGACATAAGTGAGTGGAAGGGGATATCGATGGGTGCAGGCAACACTGAACTGACATCGGCGACAATTCATTATAATTCAACTGTAAGCTACGCATACGCGCCAAACTAAGATGACACGAGTTGCACGATCGCAGGCTTTGATGACACCGCAACATCGGTAGTCAACACTGAGATTATCGACGATTAGCCCTGCTTTTACTGTGAGGCAAAGCCTGCGGATGACGGCA
>CAZBYU010000321.1:0-1662 GCA_964496235.1 uncultured Oscillospiraceae bacterium
GCTTCCTCTCGGAGGAAGCCCTTGGCAAAATTTGATTATCGCATCGCCGATTTGTTGTTCAACGAAATTTGTTTCATCCCGGGCGATCGATGATCGCCCCTACACGGATAAAATTTGATTGTCGCATCGCCGATATACTATATCGTCAATCGACATATTACCCGACCACAAAAAAAGAGGCTATCAATTCGATAGCCTCTTTTTTGTGTATTCTGTTTCAAAAACGAAATCTGAACTTCGAGATCTCGGCATCATCGAACACCCGAGCGGCGGCGATGTCGGGGCAATACTTGTTCCGAAGCACCCTCATGACGGCACCCGATGCGATGATGAGTGCCGCACCGACCGCGATGACGATCAGCTCCTCATTCGTCATAGATTGAGTTTCCGACCTCTTCGATGAAATCGTTGAATTGCTGCTCGATATTTTCGAAATCGTCCTCGTTAAGATCGAGTATGTCCTTCGATTTTTTCGGAAATTCGGGCATTTTTGCATTATATTCGCACTCGAAGGTTACATCGAGCGTTTTTTCGATCGACTCACCGCCGTACTCGAGGGTCGCCTCGTCGATGCTGAACAAGAAGTGCTTTTTATTGCTCTCGTACTTGCCGGTGAGTATGACCTCGTAATCGTCCTCGCCTGACGAGAGGGTCATCTTATACTTGGCTCCGTCCTTTTTGACGAAACTGAGCTTTGCAAGTTCCCTCTGCCGATCATTGACGGTCAACTTAAAGCCCTCTTTGCTTGTCGAGTACTTGACAGTTGCGAGCGTCTGTGTCTTGCCATTCTCTGTAAAGGTGACCTTGAGCGACATGGTGTCCTTTTCTTCCATGTTGATGTTGACAGCACCCTTTCCATCGTCTGCGACAAGGGTTATCTTGAGATTCTTCATCTTATGGGAAATGGCGGATGCGGTAACTTCGATCCTGATCTTGAAATCGGCCGACTCCAACTCGTCGCAGAGATCGTCGATAATATCGTCATCCTTGAAGACCTCTTTCCAGTTGTCGTAATCGCCGAGTTCGATAAGTTCAGGAGAGAGATATGTATCGAGGAATTTGAGGAAAGCTTTATCCTTTGCCGCCTTTTCAAAGAATGCGCGCAGAGTCTCGGAGAGTGCATCCTCGTCGATGGTCAGAGTGACGATGCGATCGCCCGACTCGTTGGTGCTTTCTACCTCGCCGTTCTCCCACAGCTCATCCTTTAAGAATTTTGCGTATTTTTCGAGATATTTTATCATATCATCGTGTGCTTTTTCTGAATTTTCGAAGTAATTGACATAGAGATCGAAAATGTTCTTGGTGTCGGTCGAGTCAAGGAGCGGCTCGATGTAGTCGGAATAAAGCTCGGAGTCCTCCATTCTCTTTGACAGATTATCAAACGGGAGTCCGTATGTATCCTCGAACATACTGCCGGAGAACCACATGCCGTCCCAGCTTGCATAAGCGATGACATTGTGATCAAATCCGGTGATGCGTGCGACGCCTTTGTCGGATGTTGCCCAAAGCTCGTAACTGAGCTGTCCCATGGATGCAAATGTGTCAAAGTCTTCGTAAAGTGCGGAGTCTTCACCGACAGTGAACGTGAATTTACCCTTTTCCATGCCTTTTTCGAGCATGGTGAAAAGATCGCCCTCGGTGACGCGGTCGAACATATTAACG
>CAZBYU010000322.1:0-1649 GCA_964496235.1 uncultured Oscillospiraceae bacterium
CGTCCACATACCGCTCCTGCTTCACCACCGTCATGGTCAGGTAAGGCACGGAGGCAGACAGAGTCAGGACCTCGCCGATCTGCAATTTATTGATATTGTAGCCGGGGTTCAGGGCCAATAGCTGGCTGGAGGTCAGGCCGTGGCTCTCCGCGATCTGGGACCAGGTGTCGCCCTTTTTCACCTCATAGGTGACCTCGGCGGTCTTGGTGCTGTACAGCGTCTCCGCCAGATAGCCCAGATTCATGACCTTCTCGCTGGCCACATATTCCTGCCTGATCTCTACCTCCTCCGCGAAGGAGCAGGAGATGGTGTCCTCATCCGTGGCGGCATCCTGAAGCTGCTGGAGCAGTTCCTCCAGCGCGCCCTCGTAGGGCGTGGCCCCGATGAAGGCCCCATCCACATACAGGCAGTAGGCGGAGGTCACCAGACCGATCTCCTCAGACAGTTCCTCCTCAAAGGTGTCCCCGTCCACCACCTCCTGCCGCTTCAGCAGACCGGAGGCGTACTGGAGCAGGGAATCGTCGATGGTGAACGTCTCCCCCAGGGTCCGGGTCGTGACCATTTCCAGGTCGCTGCGGGCCTTTTCCGCCTCCGACTTGGAGGCCACAGCCCCGATCTCCCGGCCATCGTAGGACACGGTGGTGCCGATGGTATAGAGGCTGCACACCATGATCACCACCGCGATGCCGCAGGCCGCGCCCATGAAGGCCACGGGATGCAGTCTTTTTCCGCTGGACCGGGAGGCCCGCTTGGCCGCGCGGCGGAGGAGCTGCCGTCTCCGGCCCCAGGTGCGCTCCCGCAGCAGGCTGAACAGCATGGGCAGGATGTTCCAAACGAACAGCACCAGCTGCACCAGCCTGTGGTCAGACTCCGGGAAGTTGTGGGCCTGCTCCTCCCGTCTCAGCTCGCTGAGATGACGGCGGAGCTTTCTCAGGCGGCGCGTCATCCGGCGGTAAAACAGGATCAGCTCATTATTGGTGGGGGCCGCCCGCCGTCCTCCGGCAGACCGGGGCGCGGTGTCCCGCTCCATTTCTGCGGCGGTCCCGGTCGGCCGGGACTTCCGCGTTTGTTTCTCTTGATGCTCCATAAGACTCCTATGACAAATCAGTCTTGAAAAAGTTACAATTTGTTACCGCTCTATGATACCGCGTTTCCCGCATTACGTCAACCCGGCATTTCGCCCAAAAATGCCGGGTTTTCTTGCATTTTTGGCTTTTTTCCGGTCAAAACCAGCCGGTTCGCCCGGATACTATCTCACACCTTTCTCCGCCAATAGTGACCGGATTGTAAATTTTTGTCTCACATTTCATTTTTTACATTGACCCGGCGGCCTCAAAGTGTATAATTATGGTGAGTAAGAGTGGACTTACGCGAGTCACTTATTTTATTGCATTTGGAGGAGTACACTATGTTTGAATTTCTGATCAATAAGCTGAAGGCACATCCCCGCCGCATCGTGTTCACCGAAGGCACCGACCCCCGTATTCTGGAGGCCTCTGCCCGCCTGCTGTCCGGTAACTTCCTGACCCCCGTTCTGGTGGGCAATCCTGAGGAGGTCCAGAAGGCCGCCGAGTCCACCGGCTTCAACATCCGGGGCGCTGAGATCGTTGATCCCGCCGACTTTGCCGACATGGACAAGATGGTGGAGG